>NZ_JBHFHW010000042.1:67612-154343 GCF_057333975.1 Stenotrophomonas sp. AGC87 | reverse complement strand
CCCCCCCCGCCCTGATTAACGTCAGGCCGACAGCCTCAGCAGCTTGACGGCCTCGCTATTCTCCACGAAGCCACCGACGCGCTTGGTGGTATAGAACTGCACGTACGGCTTGTTGGTGTACGGATCGCGCAGCACGCGGGTGCCGATGCGGTCCACGACCGTGTAGAAACGCTTCCAGTCGCCGAAGGCCAGCGAAAGGGAATCGGCCGCCAGCTCCGGCATGTCCTCGTTCTCGATGGCCCCGTAGCCCAGCAGCTTGGAGGGTTCGCCTTCCTGCAGGCCTGGCTGCCACAGGTAGTTGCCCTCGTTGTCCTTCAGCTTGCGGGCTTCGCGAAGTACCAGGTTGGACAACATGAAGCGGCCGTTCTGACGGTAGCCCTGCTTGGTGGCATAGATCAGATCAATCAGCGAGTCGCCGTTGAAGCTGCCGTCGATGCCGGATGCCACGAAACCAACGGTGCCAAAAGGCCGCGTCCCGTCAGGGGTGCCAGCGTTGGCGTAGGCCAGGAAGCCCTTCGGCTTGTTCTCGCCGTTGCCGGCGGTATAAGCAGCATTTTCCTTCTCGTCGAAGACGATCGTGACCTCACTTGCCAGCCATGCTTCTACGTCGAAGAAGGCGTCATCGAGCGAGGTCTGGGTGGCTGCCGGGTTGGCGTAGATTTCGCCCATGAACGCTGCGACTGGGGCCAGCTTCGGAGTACCGGTCTCCGGACGCGGGTCTGTCTCGCCGACCCAACCGGAGCCAGCGCCACCCAGGTTCGCAAGTTTCTTGTAGTCCGGCGTACCGACGGTAATCACGTTGCACACCGAGCGCATGGGGTTGGACTTGCGCAGGATCTGGATGATGTTCCGATCCAACTCTTCCGGGACAGCGAAGCCGCCGTCGGCGTCGTTGCCGGTGTTCACGGCCTTGGACTCGATGCCGCCGGCGTCGCCCTTGCGCATGAACTTGGCGAAGCCCTCCTTGTACTCGGCTTCCTCCTTGCTGGGCTGCCCGGCAATGCGATTGCCCTTGGTTTCGACGTCGTCCAGGCGATTCTTGAGCTCTTCGACGCGCTCGAGCGCGTTCTCGATCTTGGAGAGCTTCTGCTCAACGTCAGCCACCGACTCGCCCTTTGCCAGTTTCGCGAGGCGCTCGTCGTTGGTTTTCTTGAATTCTTCGAAGGCCGTGCCCAAGCCATCAATTGCATTTTTCAGTTCGAGATCCATTACATTTTTCCTCGTAGGATGTTGGCCAGATTTGCAACTGCTTTTGCCCCCTCAACATCCCGTTGAGTCGTGGCGTTTACGCGAGACAGGAACGTCTTCGCTTCGGATTGCGACATCCCGCATACCTCGCGTAGGTAGGACTCGCAGTCGCGGACGGTCTTCAGCTCCTGGAGCTGTTTGACGGACGTCACCTGCGCGGCGGCATTGGCCGGGAAAGTGACGATTGAGTTTTCCCAGAGGTCGACACGCTTGAGGGTGCGGATACCGGAAACCCTGTCGAAGCTATCTTCGCGGGTGACGAAACCGATCGAGATGCCCGTTACAGCGCCAATCTTCATCAGGGCGTGGGCTTCCCTTGCGCGAACCACGTCGGCAACGGGCAGCTTTCCCTCTATATAGAGTCCGACGGAGTCTTCTTGGAGCTTGGTGTGTACCCCAATGGGCTCGCCGCTGCGGTGTTGCCATAGCACGGGCGGCATTTTTCCGCGCTGATTCCACTCAGCGATCGACAGTGCAAACGCACCAGGCGCCACCACTTCGTCGTAGGAATCCTTGACGCCAAAGACGGAGGCATAGCCGGAGAACGTGCCGTCATCGCCGGCCGCCTTGATCTCAAACGGGACGGTGAGGTGTTTCAGTTCCATGTGGTCTCCAGAAACGAGAAAGCCCGCTTTCGCGGGCTTCGTTCAGGTGTTGGATTTGGGTTTGGGAGGGGCTTGGCCGTTGATCAGCATGTTCATCGGGGTCAGGAAGATGTCCCCGCCCTCGCGAGGGTTCCAGTCCTCTAGGTCGCGGATCTCGTTGGGTGAAATCGCACCGTCCTGCATCAGCGAGTGGTAGTAAGCCGCTCGCGCAGCCATGTCTCCCCGCAGGAGAGCGTTCACGTTGAACTTCAGGAAGCCCGACGCCCACTGCGCGCGCGGCAGCAGCGAAACCCGAACACGCGCCTCGATCGCCACCAGGTACGGCATCAGGCAATCTGTCACGAACTCCTGCGCCTGATGCTCGATGTTGGAGAAGGTGGCGTGCTCCAAATCGCCGATCTTGTGAGGCGGAACACGGAAGAGACCAGCCATCTCGCTGCGGTTGAGCTTCCTCGCATCGATGTACTGAGCCTGCTCGTTGGTCATGGAAACCGGCGAGAACTTCAATCCGGCCTCAAGGATGGCTACCTTGAATGCGTTCTCCGCGCCGCCGTAGGTTCCCTGCCAAGAGTCACGGATCCGTTCATATGCTTCGTCGGACAGCGTGCCGTCCGTCGACAGCACGCCGGAGAGCTTGGATCCGTTCTTGTAGCCGGAGCTGCCCATCTGAGCGCCAGCGATCCCCTCGCCCAACGTCTCCCGCATGTAGCTGATCGGGTCCAGCCCGCGCACACCGTCCAAGCTGAACACACGGACGTGAAAGACCTCTTCCTGCGCCAGAACCGCTCGCCGGCCGTCTGGGAAGGCGACCTCATAGACAAGGGACCAGTCAGACCTGAGCTTCGGGGTGACCGAGTCAGGGTGAAGGGGAAGCAATTCCCGCAGTTCACCCCGCACCACGTTTTTCCAGGCGTAGAAGTTGCCGCGGGAGGCCAGACATGCGCCCGTCTGCGTCCAAAACTCCACCGCCGTCTGAAAATCGTTTGGTGCAATGCTCAGTAGCGTGTGAAGTCGGTTCTCTATGTCCTTATCGCGCGCCTTGCCCTTCTTCTTGTAGAGGCCCACCGGAAGCATGCCAATGCTCTCCGCGATCACTCTCACGCATGAGGCAAATGGGGAGAACTGCATCGCGCGTCGCGCTGAGACCGCCACGCCGGCTGCGGAGACGCCGCCGCCAAGCAGCTGCGCGAGCTTGTCGGACGAGTCTATCGCCACAGGGATGGCCGATTTCGTGCCGAGGATGCCCATCAGTCGGCCCCGTAGACATCAAAATCGGTCTGCGCATCAACGACCAAAATTCGGGCACCCGGAAAGGTGCGAGCGAATTGCTTGTGCATATCCTGCTCGCGCTTGGCCGTCAGCGGCGACGTAGTCCGTACCACCACTAGGTCGCCCCTACGCACACGAATGGCACCATCTGAGGGGTGCTTGTGGAACTGCAGTGGCGCGCGACCAAGGCGTGCCGCGAGCCATGCTTTCAGGGTTTGGAAGTTCATTACAGGCTCCTAAGGCCCCGGCTTTCATAGGGTGAGGCGGCCGGGGCCTCGTTAAGCATCGCGCGGCCCATCGCCATGATCAGCGCCACGGCGCCGTCGATCTTGTTGTCGTTCGATTCCTTGCGCGGATAGACGTGATCCTTTGCGTCCACCCTGGCAACCACGTTGCCCATCATCCAAGTCATTGCCGCATTGCCGTCGTGCCACAGGCGCCGAGAGATGATCAGTGCCTCGACCTCTTTCATCGGTTCGGACAGGTTCCGGACCGACTGTGCCATTTCGACCACAGGCAAGCCTTCCTGACCCAGCCGCGTCATCAGGTAGGCCGCCTGCGTAGGATCGAACGCGATGTCCTGTATCTCGATGCCGCGCGCCGCCAGCTCCCTCAGCTCTTCCTCGATGAAGGCGTAGTCGGTCATGTTTCCAGGGGTGGATACCATCAGTCCCTGAAGGACGAAGAGCTGATATCGCTCGCTCTCTTCCACGGCCGATTCCGGCACATAGAACCTCGGCACCACGTGGTAACCGCCGTCCTTCTCGAACAGCAATACCACTGCGGCTACGTCCAGCTTTGAGGCCAGGTCGACGCCCACCCAGCAGCGGCACCCCGCAAAATCGTCCAAGTCAAAAGATCGCGATTGCCGCTGCCACGCCAGCATGTTCATCCACGCGAGCTTGGCGCCCACCCAGTCGTTCAAGTGCTTGGTGCGGAAGGCGCTCTGCTTGCTGGCCGACCGTTTTGCCTGCTCCAGCTGCGCCAACAGGAACTCTTCGAAGACCGAAACGCCGTAATTGGGGTTGGCCTTGCGCAGGCTCGCCGGATCGTCCCACCGGTCGCCCTCGTCGATGCCGAAGATCATCCCGAAGATGGTTTCGTCGGTGACCTCGCCTTCCAAGATTCGGATCACATCGCGCCGCTTCTCGTAACACGGCCCGCCCAGGTTGGTCCCGGCGGTGGTGATGATCCCCAGCAAGGGCTGCTCGCGTGCACCCATGCCAGTCTGCATCGCATCGACCATGTGGTCGGTGTCGTGCTCGTGGTATTCGTCCACCAGCGCCGCGTGCGGGCTGGACCCGTCACCCGGCTTGCCGATCATCGGTTCAAACTTCGACATGTCCTCCATGACAAACATGGAGCCGGGGTTCTTCGGGTTGCCGGACTGTTCAATGCCGAAGCGCGCGCGCAGTGCGGGCATCTTCTGGACCATCTGCCAAGCCGGCCGGTACACCTCGAAGGCCTGCTTCTCGCTGGTGGCGCCCGAGTAGATCTCCGCACCGGCCTCGCCGTCGGCGGCAAACAGGTAGAGGCCTCGTGCCGCAAGGCGCAGCGACTTGCCGTTCTTTCGGGGGATCTCTTCGTAGGACTCGCGGAACCGGCGCATGCCGGTGGACTTGCGGACCCAGCCGAAGAGGTTGCACTCAATGAAGTGCTGCCAGGGCTCATACACCAGGAGCTGCTTCTTTGCCGCCCACTTACCCTTGGTGTGGGGCATCAGCTCTTGGAACTTGACCGCGCGATCGGCCTTGGCCGCGTCGTACTTGTACGGCCAGTCAGGGCCGGTGCGCTTCAGGTCATCCAAGAACCGCTGGCAAGCCAGGATGATGTACCGTCCGGCCGGAATCTTCCCGGCCACCACGCTGCGTGCGTAGGCCTTGGCTGATTCGCTCGGGGTCATGCATCAGAACTCGTCGAATGGATTGCCCCCCTGGGGCTTCTCGGTCCCGAGCTTCTGGCGATCCGCCGGCGTGAGGCCGAGCCGCGCCAGGCAGCCGATCAGGTGCGAGTACTTGGCCGCCTTGAAGTCGGCGCGGTTGGCGCGGAACTCAGCGAGTAGCGACGCGGCCACCTCCATCACGAACCGGTCGGCACTGGTGAGCACCCCTGGCAGCGAGCACTTGTCCAGTTCCTTCCAGACGTCGATCACATCGTCAGGCAGATGTGCCGGCGGCTTGCCGAGTGCCTTGCCCGTGGTCGGAGCGACCTTCTTGTAGCGCTGGGGGTTCTTTTTCTCGGCCCCTTTGAGCTTGGCCAGCTCGGCCGGCTGCTTGTGCCTCGCCATCGGGGCCAACCTCGAAATTCAAATTCTGTGGAAATGCGACCAAAAGAGGGGGCGCGTATCGCGAGGCGTTCAGCCTCAACTTTCACCCTCCCCCCTCCCTTGGCGACCTCCGCCGTGGAACGCGTCACGGCCGTTGGGGTTCCACGCCGGCCGCCCGAATCCGCCGTTCTCGCGCGCGGTCTTCGCGCTGTGGCAGGGCCTGCAGAGGGACTGGTGGTTGCCCGGGTCGTTGTTGGCGTCGTCGCCGTCGATGTGGTCTACATCCGTTGCTGCCTTGACCCTGCCCAATGCAGCGCAGTGTCGGCACAGCGGCTCACGCGCCAGGTGGGCGGCCCGCATCTTTCGCCATGCGGCCGAATTGGTCGGCAACGCCCGGCGGGCCTGTCGCCGCCTCACCTGCCGAGCGTCTTCCTTGTAGGGCTTCCAGCCGGTCGGCCGGTGCTGCGCGGGCCTGGTCGGCATCAGTACGGGTTCCCGTCCATGTCGGTGCGCTGCGGCTCTGCCGCGGCGTCACCCTCCGGCACCGGCACGCCCACTTCTTCGCCCAGCAGCAGCACGACCGACTGCGTGAGCAGTCCGATCTGCTCAGCCTGCAGTGAGTTCTGCCGACCTTGCTCGGCGATCGTGGCGAGCAGCTGCTCGGCCAGCGACAGCAGACGGTCTATGCGCTCGTCCATCAGAACTCCTCAACGGCCCAGCCGCCTCCATCCCGCTTGGGCTTCACCCGGACCGCAATGAAGCGCATCGGGTACAGCGCGGCAGCCATCCTGATCTTGACCCTCGCATCGTCCATCCAGAATCCCTTGACCTCGTGCAGCTCCATCACGCCATCAGCGGCCAGCACCGCAAAGTCAGGCGTGTAGAACATGCCGTCAGCCAGGCGCAGCTTGATGCCCTCGAACTTGTGCCACTGGATCTCACCGGCGGCCTCTAGCTGGCGTAACCGCTCCGCGTAGGCGGCCTCGGTCTTGTTCATCTGGCCGACCTTGAGCCGGCCAAGCGCCAACATGGCCTTGCCCTGCCCCGCCATCAGCGCGGGCTGCGGCGGCGGACCTGGGCTTTGGCCTTCTTGCTCTTGGGCAGCGGAGGCAGGCGGTCCTGCACTTCAATCAGAACCCCATTGATCGCGGCCAGCTGGCTGGTGAGCGAACTGATCTGCGAGCCGGCAGCGGAATCGACATCCTCGCCGTGCGCTTTGACCGCGGCGAGCTCGCTGCGCACGGCCTCACCTTCCACCTCGAGGGCGCGCAGGCGCTGTGCAAGCCGCTGGGAGAGAGTCGGCCACAGGGTGACGCCGAGTACTTTGATGGTTCGGGACATAGTGATCTCCAAGGATCAGTGGCGCTTGGTGCCGTTGATGGCCGTCTCGACGGCCCGGTATCGGTCTACGGTTTCGTCTCGCTCGGACTGGGCGAGTTCGCAGGCCCGTACAATTCCAGCCGCACCGAGCCGGCGTAGTCGGTCTTGTTCTGCAGCCGCTGCGGCAGCGGCGGCACCATCGGCCAGGCGGCTGGTTTCGCAACTGGCCCAGTGGCCCCGCAGCCGGCCAAGCTCACCATCGCGGCCAGCAACAGCAGCCGCGATGCGCTCTTGATAGTCAGCATTGATCTTTTCCTCTCGCTCGTCGGCGGTATCTCCCGCCTGCTGGACGCCTGCTACCTGTTCGTGATCGACCGACCGCGCCACCTGCTCTCCGGCCAAGGCTTCCCGACCGTCGGCCACCTCGGCCGTGGCGGTACTGAGAGCCGCGCGATCGCCGCGCCATGACCAGCCTGCAGCGAACGACAGCCCACAGCACACGACCCATGCGATCAGCAGCCCAGCGACCAAGTGGCCCCGGCTCATGGGGCAAGCTCGGCAACGCACTTGGCATGCCGCTCCAGCTGCCGATCCCACACGCCCCAACACACCTTGTTGGGCTTGCCGTTGATCAGCGTCGAGCAGTCGTAGCCACCGGCACGCTTCCACAGCAGCAAGGCGTCACAGGCGGCACGGTAGTTGCCCGCCAGAAGCTGGCGCCGCATGGACGATGTCTGCCAGTTGCCTGTCCCGTACTGGTAAGTGAAGTCCAGATAGAGGTCGTACTCACCCTGCGTGAGGTAGACGCCAGGGAGCGAGGCACGGAATCGCTTTTCCTCGCCGGCGATGTGCGCCTGAGCGGTGTGCAGGGCGCGATCCGGGGTGATTCGATCACCGAGCCGCACCGGCGTCCCATCGGCGTGGAAGGTCGATCCGAAGCCGACCGTGGGGCGGTCGTTCTTGGTGGGGATGATGGCCGTATCGGTATAGCCCTCCCTGGATACGATCGCGACCAAGCCGGCAGCGCTCAGGACCAGAAGCGCCACGAGCGACCGACCTGGTGCGCCACCGGACCGGCTCATGCCTTGGTCGCCTTGGCAGCCTGCCGCCACTCGCGGACCCAGCGCCAAACCAGATAGGTGATCTGGCCGACCAGGTAGACGACGGTCAGGATCACGACCAGGCGGTCGAGGTTGACGCCGCCGGCGACGGCCCCGGCCACCGCGACCGGCGGCGTGACCTTTGCCGCAGCACTGGCCGCGGTGCTGATGATTTCGTCCCGCATGGTTGCCCCGTGGATTGTCCGGTTCGGCATATCGCCCCTCCCGGTTTGGTCAATAGGTGCCCGCCCCGCTGCCGGCTTGGCGCGAGGGTTAATCCGGTCTGGAAAGCGGGCAAAGAAAAAGCCCCAGGCAATCGCCGGGGGCTTCGATTCAATAAGCTAAAACGCTAGAGATGCGTAGAACGGTCAGCCCGCGCTGTCTTTGATCTGCTGATAGACAGCTTTAAACGCGGACGCTGCAGCATCACCTTGCTCGCCAGCACCACTGTGGGTATTGAACGCACTGGTCTTGTTGATCAACGCCACAACGATATTGGAGGCTGCCTCAATTGCTGCAACCTTCTGGTCATTCGTAAAAGACATCGGTTTCCCTTCCGCGCTAATGAGAGGTCCGAGTATCTCTCAGGGCCGACTTGAACATCAACTTGAAGCTTGGGGAGGGAAGCCCCGGCATTGGCCGGGGCTTGCGTCCGGATGGTGGAAAGAATGCCTCTGTTTCCGATGACCTATCAAGTCCTCACTATGCAGCGCGCGAGAGCGCCCGGCTGAACGCTTCGGCGGCTTCCGACTCCGCGTCGCGCATGCGCTCCAGCATCCACTCATAGACCGGCTGCCAGAACCGTCGGTACGCCGATTGATCAGCGCCGATGGCTATCGCGCGCTTCCTGCCGCTGAGCGGTGCAACGCCAGATCCTCCGCAGCCGTCACACTGCACCGCACCGGTGCCATCCGCTGAAGGTTGCACCCGCCGGCCATCGCAGGCATCGCAGCAACCGGCGCTCGCCATTTCGCCGATCACGGCCGCAGCTAAGCTCCCCAGCTGTTCCATCGTGTTGTTCGGCCAGCACAGCGCGCGCACGGCCTCCAACTTCGCCTCCGCCCTCCGGTGCTCTACCCGCTGGGTATTGGTCACGGCGCCACCTGCCCAGCCCATGCTTGCCTTGGCGATGCCGAACTCGGTTCGGGCGACGCTCAGGGCCTGTTGCTGGCGGATGTACTCCGGCGCCACCAGCGCGATGACTGCCTGGCGCAGCTGCTGGATCCGGCGCATGCCACTTTCCGGCCACCACAGCGCTTCCAGTAGCTCTCGGCCCAGACCGCCGGGAACCATGCCCAGCGCCCCGGCGATGTCCTGATTGGTGAGGTCAGCAATTCCGCCCCGGCCCGTATCGAATTTGACGGTGGACGGCCCAAGCCGCGCCAGCAGCTCACGTTTGTTCCCCATGGACTTTCCCCTTGTGCTCTCGTCGATTGATTTCACGGCGCAGCGCGCGTGCCCGGCGCAGTGCCTGCTGTGCCTCGCGGCGTACGGCTGGGGCGGTCCACGCCCTCGTCCATCGCATCGCGGCTATGTCTTGCTGGATGCTGGTCAGCAGCGCCAGCGCCTTGTCGTCGTAGCGGGTCAGGTCCATCCGTCCAGCTTCTTCCCAGTGCGTCGCACTGATCGCGACGCCCTCCCATCTACCCCGGCCGTTCCCAAGCTGCAGCCAGGCGCTCGGCTTTCCCGCCCCTCGCCTGCCACTGCTCGAACGTCTCGAAGACCGGCTTGGCCGTTGGAGCCGCTCGGACAGGCTTGGGGATCATTGCGGCCCGCAGCCCGACCGTCGCACCGCGCGCAGCCCTTGCCCTCTCCACCCGACGGCGGTTCTTTGCCTTGGTGCGCTCCGCCCTTTGCGATTCGGTCAGCCGGGGCCGCGTCATCGCCGTACCGCTCCTGCAGAACCTCGCGTCTTCACGCTCGCCGGTCCTGAGCAGGTAGCCCCGCGCGACCAGGTAGCGCAGCGTGCTGTTGATCCCGTCCTTGGCTTTGTCCGTGTCCATGCCATTGGCTGCCAACTTCTCGTACAGCCCCGCATAGCTCAGCCCCTCCGCCGGGGTCTGCTCGAACGCCGCGCGAACCTGATCGGCGCATGTCTTCTTGCTCTCACTCACGCAGCTGCCCTCAGCTCGATGATGTAGGTCTGTTGTTCAATCAATTCGTCGTCGCTGCCATACGTCTCGTGGAAGGTCCGCGAGCCGTCCATCAGGCTCGGGCCCCACGTCTCCCGCATCTCGGCGAAGGTCTTGTCCTGCATCGGATGGCGGCGGTGGTGCCACACGCACAGGGCGTACCCGAAGGCATGCCCGCGGCGCTTGTTCCCGCTCTTGGCGTGGTTGTAGTCGCAGCCGTAGACCACCTGGTAGCCCGACAGCAGGCGCATGGCGGCCAGCACAAGGCAGGCCATGCACGGTCCCACCTTGGCTGCCTCGATGCGCGCGCTCTCCGCGGCGGTCGGCGGCGGTGCCTTGGACCACATCAGGCGACGGCCCTTGACTGGGCGGCGACTTCTTCCAGCTCGACCGCTTTCGCCAGGTAGTAGTCGTGGCGGTCTTTACGCACCACTGAGCTGAACTGAAAATCCACCAGCGCCTGCGCAGCGGCTGCACGCCATAAGGGGGCCTCCTGAGCCGCGGTTATGCGGGGGTCGTGGATGAAGATGTCCAGCTGGTTGTTGTCCGAGCGCATCAGGCAGCGCTCCCGAACCCCAGCTCGGCCGCAGCGCGCGCCATCGCCTCCGCTGCGGCCGACCGATCGCGCACCGCCACCACGCCGGGCTGCACCGGCGGCAGCGCCAGGGCCGGCTCAGGCACCGGCTTGCCTTCCACGACGTGCCGCACGGCGCGCTCGTATGCGTCCTGCAGCATCCGCGCCTGCTGGTAGCCGTCCTCGGCGCTGGCGTAGACGTGCAGGTCCAGCAGCGAGCGGACCAGCACCGTGAAGCCGGATTGCGTACGGTCCGGCCGGACCTCCTGCTGGACCTGAGCCAAGGCCGGCACGTCGAAGCACATGGCGCGAAAGCGCGGCGGGTTCGGCGGCCAGTCCAGGGCGTCGCGCATGCAGGCCGACAACCCGGCTCCCAGCTTCTTGGGGCTGAGCCCCGTGATGCTCTGCATCCACACCTCGCCCGCCGTCGTCAGTGCGCCGGTCTGCGCCACCGGTGCCGCGCCGTTCGCCCTGGCCCACTTGCCCGGAAACATCGCCGCCATCCGCTCCCATAGGGTCCAGAGTGCTGCCACAGCGCGCGCGTCCGGGTCAGCCGACGACGGCGAATTCAGCGTCGATGATTCCTGCGCTGCCAAGGTGGCCACCACCGCCATGCTCTCGTTCGTACTGCTCGCGGAGCTGGGTGACGTGATCGGCAGAACCGTGGTGAGGGGTCGCATAGGTCGCTCCGTTGGCAGCTTTGGCGATGGGGATAACAGGCAACGACAGGCCAGCGGCCATGGTCTGCTTCAGGGATTCGTTGATGTCGTGGCCAGCGGCGGCCATGGAGAGCAACTCATTGCGGACCTGCAGCCAGCCTTGGACGGACAACGGGCGGCGGCAGGCACGGCGATGGCGGGTGAATCTGGCAAGCACCTCCGCGTCGACTCCAGCGGGCAGCGCGCCGAAGCCAGACAGCTCCGCGTCGATCTCACGTACGGTCAGCGGCGCATCGCCGAGCTCCCCGCCGCTCTCGCGCAGTGAGGGTTGCTCTTGGTTGCTTTTGGTTGCTCTTGGTTCGGGTGCAATAGCTGTTGCACCCTTTGAGGACGCTTTTTGCACCCTTTCCGACGCCGTTTTGCACCCTTCGACGTCCTTTTTTGCACCCTTTGCGAAGGGTGCAATTTCTGCACCCTTCATCCAATCAGGGTTGATTCGGTACTGACGAGTGCGACCGCCCTCTCCATACCCTCCCTGGCGACCGCCGATCCCGGCGTTAACCAGGAGCAACCACCCAGACGCTTCCATCCGACGCAGCTGGTACTGGACCGAGCGCTCCGACTGGCGTGTCTTCGCAGCCAATCGAGCGATCGACGGAAAGATGTGCGTGCCGTCGTCGTGCGCGTGATCCGCCAAGGCCAACGCGAGCAGCATCTCGCCTCCCCCGTTGGGGTAGCGGTCGAACACCATACCGGTGACCCGCGCGCTCACAGGCCACCTCCGTTGGCTACCCGGGGGAGATCTACTCGCCGCCGTGCAGGTGACAGTACGGCTGTGTCTCGCGCAGCGTCTTCCAGCGCGCGGGATCGGACATGGCGGTGCCGGTCACATGATTCCTGCAGCGGCGCCCCGTCGATGTGTTGCTGCTGCACTGCACGTGCCCGCCGAGCTCCATCCACTCCAAGTACTCGGTGGCGCTCAGCCCGAGCAGCGCCGATGGGTGAAGGCTGCCGGCAGCGATTGCTGCAGCCTGCTCGGCTGTCGCGAGCACTTCGGTTCCACCCATCGGGGTGGCGACGCTGTACAGGAACTTGCAGCCCGAACGAGCCAGCTCTCGCAAAATGATTAGGGACTGATCGCTCGACACGGCTTCTCTCCAAGGCGCTGACAGGGTCCGACGATCGTACTTCGAAGGCAAAGAGAGCTGCCATGGTCACAGCCCCAACGCCAAGTTCTCGCCCGGGGCAACAGGCCACCAGGTGCACGCGCTTCGGCCGCTGACCGGGCACGGCATGGCCGGGCCGCGCCATACCTGCTTGGTCTTCAGCAGCTCTGGCAGGCGGCGCGCGAGCATGTAGCAGTCCAAGCCGGTCACGTCGGCCAGCTTCATGCTGGTCAGCCCGGGGTGCTGCTTCACGGCGGCGGCAGCCTTGGACTGCTGGTCACGCTGGATGCCGCTGGCAGCCACGTGACTCCCGGCCTCGTGGCTGGTGCTGATATCGGTTGAACGGGACAGATGGCTCATCGGGTTGCCCTCCCCTTGGCGGCGGCGCGCGCAACGTTGCGCTCCAAGCGGTGCGCCATGGTCCGCAGCGCGCGAGCCTCGCTCACCATCAGGGCAGCCTCGTCGCTGTCGATCTGGCGGTCACCGATTGCATCGACTGCGGTCCCGGTGAGGCGCCCGACCCGCGTGGTGATTTCCAGCAGCTTGAGCTGCACCGCGGCGATCTCGTCGGGCCAGCCGCCTTCCGGTGCCGGCGGGACCAGGTCAACGGCCATGCCGAACTGGCCGGCAAGCGCCTGCATCCACTCCAAGGCGTACTCGCTGCCGCCGGCCTTCTCCTGCATCCACTCGGTCAGCAGCTCAGCAATCTCGATCGTCACCGACTCACCCTCGGTGCCGTTGAGCTTCGAACGCAACGTCTCTGGGTGCATGGACTTGCCGCGGCGGTCGGTCAGCCATTTGGCAGCCTCGATCACACCGCCCGGCGTCTTGCGCACAGCGTTGTAGAGGCAGTCGAGCCAGTTAATCGAGGAAGTACGGCAGGTCATGGTTCACCTTGGGAAGACGGGTGTTTCAAGGTTTCGGGCCGAGCCCGGCTGGCGCACGATCAGCGCCATGGATGAATTCACTTCAAGGACGATGGCCAGGGACGGCCGGTTAGGCGGCGTGGACGTCGAGATCGATGCGGTCTGCGTCCGGGTCGTCCGGCGCGGTGTCGACTGTCGCCGGCCCGCGCGCGCCGAGCAGCTGCAGGACCTGCGGGAGGGCTGGAACGCCCTGCTCTTCCGGCCAAGCGGCGACCTGCTCGACCGGCAGCTTCAGGACTTTGGCCAGATGGGCGTCACTGCTCAGGCCCAGCCGGGCACGCAGCGCGCGTTTGCTCAAACGGCTGCCCACCAGGGCGCTTATCTGCACGCGAAGCGCATCCCCCTCGCCGGCCGGCCAGATGTCGGCCCGCAGGTCAGTAAGGGAGACTTGGCCGCCGCTCTCCAGATGCAGCATGCGGACCAGCGCACCGTCAAAGCGCTGGCCAATGCTCAAGGCTTTGCGGAGGTAGCCAATAGAGGTCCCGGAACGCCGCGCGTAGTCGGCCTGTTCGATGGGGCTGAGGGTCGAGAGGTAACTGCGAAGAGTGTCCATGCGGGCCAAATTACCATATGGTAAATTCAAGTCAATACCGTTTGGTAAATTACCCTTCAGTAACTGAAACTGCGGGAATGAAGACCGACACCCCCGCCGTCGCCACTCGCCGTCGCCGCCTGCGCCAATGGATCGAAGAAAAGCATGCGGGCAGCCAAGCGGCTTTCGTGGCCGCTACGGGAATCAATCAAGGAGAGCTGTCGCTGCTGCTCAAGGACAAGTCGTTCGGCGAAAAGCGCGCTGCCTCTATTGAGCAGAGGGCCGGCATGCCAGAAGGGTTCTTGTCAGCAGACCAGGCACCCGCACCGGTCGTCGCAGTACCTGCGATGACGACCGAGTACGTTCGCGTCGAACAGATCGACGCGGAGGCGCAAATGGGAACAGTAGGACGCATGAACGAGGACTTCCCCGAAGTCATCCGCGCAATGGACTTTGCACCCGCCTACTTACGGTCGGTTGTTGGTTTCATTCCGCCGCCCGGGCGGCTGAAGCTCGTCACCGGCGTAGGCGACTCGATGTCGCCAAAGATTCGGCCAGGCGAGATGGTCTTAGTGGATACCGGCTGCAGGGAATTCGTCGGAGACGGCCTCTACCTGATCAATACGGGGTTCGGCCAGCAGATTAAAGCCCTCCAAGCCCAGCCTGACGGGATCTGGGCCCGGAGTGCAGATCAGGTGCTCTACCCGCCTTTTCGGCTCACCGACGATGCGATCATCGGCGGCCGGGTGTATCTGATTCAGCACCTCGAGCGCGTCGCGTAACCGCCGCGCCGGCTTGGCTCACTGCTCGCGCGTGAGCCTCAGGCTGCCGTCGGCCGGCAGTAAAATCCGGTACTCCTGGCGCTCTCCGGCACCCAGCGTCACGTTTTGAGAAGTGGAGATGTTGCCGCACAGTCCGCCGCCGGTATCTAGCTTCAGGAAATGAGCCCCGGGAGTCACGTGAAGCTGTGCAGATTCTGACTGCCGGAGTGCTAGAACCTTGTCGCTGTTGATGTAGATGTCGTGCGAGCACCCGGAACCATAGAGCCCTTTGTCTCGTGCGATGTAGATCGTAGCTGACCGCTCTTTCGTGGCCTCGAGGTAGGCTGGAAGGTACACGCGAGCAGCCGGCACTGACCGTGCTTGGTTCGGAGCCACCGGGGCCGTGGAGCAACCGGTGAGTAGAGCTGCCGCCAGCGTGGCAGCGAGGATCATCTTTGCGGTCATGCAGATCGCCCTCTTGTGATGGTCGAGTTTAGCCGAACCAGCGCGCCAATCTTGGGCGACTGAAGTCTTTACCAGAGCAATTACCTTTCGGTATTGACATTAAATTACTGTTTGGTAATCTGGCCGCGTCGTCCCACTAACAGCCCATCCGGGCCGGGGCACGGAGACTTCATGGCCACCCTCACCCTCAGCAGCTCGACCGGGCCTGTCCGGTTCGAAGCGCAGCCCATCTCCAACAAGGTCGCGATGCACGTCGGTGCCGCCGGCCGCGTCTACTTCACCGCCGAGGAAGCCGACATCGCCGCCGCAAATCTGCAGCGCGCGGCAGCCGAGCTGCGCCAGGCCGTCAGCGGCGAGGCCGCGGCATGAGCCGCCAGTACCGCGATCATCGCCTGGCGCTGGATACCAGCCTCTCGGTGCTCGAAGACGCCGCAATGGGGGCGTTTGACGCTGGCTGGGATGCATATCCGCCGGGCGCGCTCTGCATCGTTCGATCGCAACGCTGTGGCCATCCCCCTGTCGAACGGGAAGCACTGATCGTTCGCACCACCGTCGACTTGCACATGACCTGCAACGGCAAGCCATGGGCTTCGATCAGTGTCAGAACGAAGAACCTGAAAACGGGCAAGTACCGCGTTTTCTATCCATCTGTGGAAGTCGCCGGCAAGCCGAGCGTTCGCGTCAAAGGCGGTGCCGAATGAGCGTCACGACCTCCGAGCAGTTCTACCGCGCCCAGTCCGTCCGCCGGCAGGCCATCGCATGCGGCTGGGATTCCCGCGCCGCCGTCGGCCAGCTGGTCCGCGCCGGGTATTCGAAGGACGTCCAGAACCGCATGGCAGCGCGCGCCCTCGCCGCCCGTCCTGCGCCGGGAGGCGATGCAGCATGAGCGGGATCGACTTCGCCTTCGGCCTGATCGTCGGCTTCGTCGCCGGCGCACTGGTGGCCACCGCTTGGCTGCAGCGCCGCCACGACGAGCACTTCGCCGCCCTGATGGAGCAGATCCGATGCGCGGGCTGATCCGCCACTGGCGCGCCGGCGGGCTGGTGCTGCTGGGCGCCCTGCTCCTGGCGGTCGCCTTCGCCATGGCCTGGGCCGGCATCGAAGACACCGGCGTCTACCTGCTCATGGGCGCCCTGCTCTGCGCCACCCAGGTGCCCGACGCGTGGAGGCGCGGCCGCGATGGCTGATCCGACCGTAGCCGCCACAGTCCGCGCCATGCGACGCGCAGGCGCCGCCGGCGAGCCGGTGCCGGCGGAGGTCGCAGCCGCTTGGGCAAAGGCCCTCATGGAGCAGCTGTACGGAATGCAGAAGCCGGTCCGCTACGAGTGCCGGCGCCGCGGCAGCAACGACCCATGGGAAGAGGCCGAGCCGGGCGACGTGACGCACCCGCGCCGCCGCAACCTGGTGATCCGCGCGCTCTACCTGCACCCGCCGGTCGGAAAGCAGCAGCACCGCTGGCCGCCCGGAAGTAACGGTGACGGCAGGTGCCTGGACTGCGACGAAACCGAGTGGCTCGCAGGGCCGGACTGCCGGCCGCACGCCCCGCTCCGCGACCACCGCTCCGCCATGCCCTTCCGCATCACCTGGCTGATCGAGCCGCTCGAAAAGCTCCTGTACTTGACCAAGTACCTCAACCCATTCGACCGCGCCAAATGGCGAAAAGAAACCACCTACCTCATCGACCGTATCAGAGACCACGAGAAGGGAAGCCAGCCATGACGACCGACAAGAACAACAGCCCGGTGACAGCGCCCATGTGGTGGGACGGCGGCGACCGCGCCATCACAGCACGCGAGAAAGCCACCATCGAAGAGCATGGCGCGAGCTGCTACACGATCCCGCTGCTGCCGGCGCGGGCTGTGGACCCTGAGGACCCGTGGCGCGGCCTGTACCTGCCTGCCCGCATGCCGACGCCTTCGGAGTATGGCGACGTCACCCATCCGGATATCCCCCTCTGGCCTGATGAGCGCGAGGATGCGCTCGACAAGCTGGTCCATGCCCAGGGCTTCGATTTCCACATCGTTGCCGGTGACTTCACCGAAGCGGCTATGGAAGATGGCGATGAGCTGTACTGGCAGGAAATGCGCGCCTGGAACCCGGAAGCGCCCGAGGGCGGGTGGCGCCTAGCATGGAAGGGCGACACCGAAGATGGTCCATATGCGTGGTTCGTGCGGCCGATGGCGCTGCGACCCGAACCCGTCGCCCCGCCCGCGCAGGGGATCGACCTGGGGCAGTTGCGCGCGCTCGCGGAGAAGTTCGAGAGCTACGGCGACGACGAGATTGGCGACGCTTTCAGCGGCCCCTACTACCAGTGCGCGACGGAACTGCGCGGCTTGATCGACGACCAGCGCGATGCAGCGCCGGGGGTGGGCAATGGCTGATATCGAACAGCAGGCGCGCGAACTGCTGGCACTGTGCCTCGACGAGAGGGGCTTCCCCTGCGAGGCCGAGAACGTGCGCGCCAGGGAGGACCTGGAGAGCTACGAAGGCGAGTTGCAGGCGATTGCCCAGCTTCTGCGGCTCGGCCTCTGCGCTGCCATCCCCACCACCCTGGCCACCGTCAAGCCGCCGCGTGACCTGCGCACCAGGCTTCGCCCCGATACGGAACACAAGGACTGCTCCCATGGCTGATGGCTCCCGCTCCTTCAGCTTCCCCGTGCCGCAGCAGTCTGCACTGGTGAAAGCCGTGGACTTCTTCTGCGGCGGCGGCGGCGCAACCGACGGGGCCGAGCAGGCCGGGTGCGAGGTGGTGGCCGCAGCGAATCACTCGCCGACCGCAATCGCCATCCACGCCGCCAACCACCCAAAGACCAAGCACTTTTGCCAAGACCTCCAGCAGATGGATTTCTCGCTTCTGCCACACTTCGACCTGCTATTGGCCTCGCCCGCGTGCCAGGGGCACACCCACGCCCGCGGGAAGGAAAGGCCGCATCACGACGCCACCAGGTCCACCGCATGGGCGGTGATCGCCGCCGTGGAGCGCTGGCTCCCGGAGGCCGCCGTGATCGAGAACGTGCCAGAGTTCCTGAAATGGAAGTTGTTTCCCGCTTGGTGCGCCGCACTGGTGGCTCTTGGTTACGCAGTCAGTCCGCACCTGCTGGATGCGGCTGACTTCGGCGTACCGCAACACCGGAAGCGGGTGTTTGTCATCCTGACGAAGAGCAAGCACCCCCTGGAGCTACGCTTTCCGCGCCGCGACCTCGTGCCGGCAAGCTCTTTCATCGACTTCAACGCCGGCAAATGGTCCCTCATCGAGCAGCCGGGCCGCTCGGCTGCCACCTTGGCCCGCATCAAGGCCGGGCGCGCGGCGTTCGGCGATCAGTTCATTGCTCCCTACTTCGGCAATGGCTCTGGCCTGACCGGCCGTAGCCTTTCGCGCCCGATTGGCACGATCACCACTCGCGACCGATGGGCGGTGATCGACGGGAACCGCATGCGAATGGTCATGGTGGAGGAAGCCAGAGCTGCCATGAGCTTCCGGCCCAACTACAAGCTGCCGAACAACAAGCGCGATGCCATGCACATGCTGGGGAATGCGGTCTGCCCGACCGTTGAACGAGAAGTCATCCTCGCGCTGAAGGCGGCCGCATGAAGACGGCCGGCCAGGCCAAGAACACAGCGCGCGTGCTGATAGGCGAGGCGCGTGCCCGGCGGCAGCTGGGCCACGGCTTCTGGTGCATGTTTCGCATGGCCCAGTCCGCCCGCCGCCGCGCCGCCACCCTTCCCCGCCCGGCGCCGGCGGCACTTCCCATCCAACCGGAGCTGTTCGCATGACCCAGCGACACATCAGCCGCCCCGAGCCGCTGCCGGCCTGCGCCGCCGGTCACAGCGCGCGCCACATCCAGGACCTGCGCAGCATCTCCGCCGGCGGCGGCCACTTCGTTGAGTGCCGGTGCCGGGCGACCCAGCGCCACCCTGAGGCGAGCGGCGCGTTCGACCAGTGGCGGCGCATCAACCGCCCTGCCCGCAGCGCCCGGAAGGTCATGCCCACGATCGACGCGCCCGGGGCAGACAACGTTGTTCAGTTGGACTTTGGCCTGGCGCCGCCAGCACCGCCCCGGCGAGCAGCAACAGGAGGTGGCCATGGGCGCCGCTGAAAAGCTCGACCTATCAGGCAAGGACTGGCTGACGGTCGAGGAAGCCGCGCACTACTGCGGCGTCTCCAACAGCCAGTTTCGCAAGAACGCCCTCAGCTACGGACTCAAACCCCGGCGCTTCATGGGAAAGCAGTTGTACGAAAAGGCGGCGCTCTATGCCGCGATCGAAGGTGCAGAGGAATGGCAAAGGTTCGACTCTACTGGCGTGGCACAAAGGCCTACCTCGACTGGGCGGAAGGCGGTGAGCGCTTTCGCCGGTCCATTGGGCAACCTGATGCCCGTGAGGCGGAGAGAATTCGTGCCGCGAAAGAAGCCGAGCTGACGCACGGGGTCCGGATCTTGGCGCGACTGCCCAAGGTCCGCGACTACCTGGAGTGGTATCTGGACTGGTACGAAGCCGAGCACCCCACCACCATCACGAAAGCCCGAAGCGAAGTGAAGCGCTTCATCAAACTGTTCGGTCATCGGCCGATCGACAGCATCCGCGCGGTCGAGGTAGAGCAGTCCAAGCGCTCGCGCCTCCTGGACGACAAGGCAGCGAAGGAAACCGTGGGGAAGGAGATTCGGCGGCTCAAGGCGGCGTTCAACCGCGGCGTCGAATGGAAAGAGCTTGACGTGAACCCGCTGGCTTCAGTGAAGGCGCCTCGCGGCGTGCGGAGCGTAGCAGTCAAGTTCTATGACCGAGCAGCGATGCGTAGGCTGTACAGGGCCAACCCAGCGCGTGCGCCACTGTGGTTGTTCCTGGCTCACACCGGCCTTCGCCGGGGTGAGATAATCGGCCTGGAGAAAAGCTCGGTCGTGGCCGGCCGCCTCTTGGTGGAGAGCGACCCGGACGAGAGCGGCGAAGGCCGGACGAAATCCGGCAAGTGGAGAGAGGTCCCGCTCAACCGTTATGCGCGTTGGGCATTGCGCCATCTACCGGACCCGATCGTCACGGTGCACAAGGACACCGTCTCGGACTGGTTCGCAAAGGATGCCGCCGCCGCGCACATAGGTGGCCACCTCCATAGACTGAGGCACACTTTCTGCGCTCACATGGTCATGGGCGGTGTCCCGCTGCGTCGAGTGCAGGTCTTGGCCGGACACGCCGACTACGGGACTACTGAGAAGTACTACGCGCACCTCACGCCGGATGGTGACGAGACAGCAGTTCGACAACTCAGGTTCTAAGCCACCGGACACAACTTTCCATTTTGAAAACTGCCGACGTGTCCGGTCGCCGCAGAATTCGAGTGACGCCATTGCCATTATGCATGCCGATGGCGTCACCGTCGGGCTAAGTTCGAGATTGGACGCGTGTGCGAGAGCGCGCGGCAGGAACGAGGTTGGAAACCTGCCAAGATTGCGGGATTGCCCTAATACCATCGGCATATACAGGCAAGTCAGGATCCAAGGCCCGCAGGGAAACTGCAACATAGACCTTCTGAACGACGCTTTCGGCCACCTCTAGCCTACGAGTCAATGAGAGCTTAAGCCTCCATTGATCCCCCTCGCAGCCTCTGGGGAAACGCTTTCGGAAAACTTTAGTCGTTGAGTACTTCAAACCCTCCTCCAATCGGGCCTTCTCGCGGGTTCCCAGCCCGGCCGGTCGATCGGGTGGGACTTTCCCGTGCTGCTTTCTGGTGGGAGGGTCGGACCCCTCTTCCAAAACGAAAGTTCCAAAAGATAGTTCCACCTCATGTTGCACGTATTCTTCACCGAACTGAAAGTCGAGCGGCGACGGATAGCACATCGTGATTACAATTTCTCCGCGAAACTTTCCATCCGCTGTTCGCAAACAGTCGGGGATGGGGAACTCATCCTTCGCCCAATCCACACCCTGCAACAGCTCCGCCTCAAAGAGAAGGGTGAAAGTATCAGGTCGACAGAACAGCGTAGACAAGCTTCCTGCAGGCAGACCATGTCCGTAGTATTTGCGTTCTTCGTGCGTCCTTTCCCCGCTGTTCAATGCAGCGGCATGTATGACAACGGTCTTTACCAACGATGCATTGGCATCCATTCCCGCATCCGCAATCGCCTGCCAGGTGTTCGCGGCTATCGACGAAACAATTGGAGTAGAAAAACTGGTCCCAATGCCTTCGGCGTATACGTCGCCAGGCAACACTGAGCGAACGCCACCAACAATCCCTCCAACACTGTCTACGCCTCCGCCATAATGCACGACGTCAGGCTTTACGTGATACACGGGGCCGGGGCCGCGCCTTGAGTAGGGCGCGGGCTCCTCCGCTTGAACATGACATGCGTGTGGGACCACAGCGCCCACCGTAAGGGCGCGGACTGCTTCACCAGGCATAGCTAGGCGATCGCTCGGGAAATGCGACGGAACTGCAGGCCAATTTCGCGCAGGCACGCCTCCGTAATTCCCAGCTGCAATGACGAACAGGACATCGCGTTCATCGCTAAGTTGATCAAGAGCAGCCGCGAATGGTCCGAACTGTGCTGGGTTGTTTGGAGTGTTCGCGGCAAAGGAACAGTTCCAAACGCGAACAGTCGGGTGTCGCGCCACGGCATCCTCGATGCGTGAAAGCAGCACGTTTTCATCGACAGGCGCATTTGGCAAGGCCGCAATGTCCACTAAGCGACACGACTCCGCAGGAAACCGGTCATCAGCACCGTTCAATGCATGTGCACCAACGATTAGACCACCGACAAACGTGCCGTGGACCAAATCGGTGTCCGGCGGAATCTCATAGGGCGTCCGCGCGGCGACGTGTGCAGTAAGCAGACCATCACTAATCCCGGAGTCGATTACGCCTACTAACGGCCCCGAGGGGGACGAAGACGTTAGCTGCTCCGGAAGTTGTTCGTTGAGCCGTAGGAAACCTTGCGGGAGAATGTCTTGAGGTGTCGAGTACTGCGGCGCCAACTGGAGGTGGCGAATCTCCGGCAATGCGGCGAGAGCAGACAAATCTTCAAACCCGTCTGGTTCGAGATAAAATACACGATTGGTAAGGCTGTGCGCCGGCGCTTCTAGGCTACCTAGTTCCACCATTTCCGGCGGAAGTTGTGCCCAAGGGAAAAGTTCGATCCGCAAACGACGGCCAATCGGCACGCCATCCGTCTGCACCGGATCCCAGTCGGGATCAGAGAAGACATAATCATCGGACCAGACGCGAAAACGCTCGATGGCCGAAATGTAGAAGATGTCTGCCGCGCTTTGACCAGATAGAATTCGCTGACGTAGGTCTTCGATCTGGTCAGGAAGGACGGGGACGACAAGCTCCCCCACACTTTCGACTGCCCCGACCTGCAGACCAATTGATTGTAGAAAGGCGTTTGGTCTGTTCGACTTTGCCCAAGCGGTCTCTCGGAGACCGACCACCAACGCGCCGGGGCGGCCCTGAGTGAGAACGGCTGCTGGCAGCCTATCTAGCACATCCGTTAATTCTTGACTCAGCGCCTGGCGTAGCGCGGGCGTAACATCCACCAACGGCCGTTTCGCTCCACCGCCTCCCGGCTTATTGAGGTTGTCCACGCGCGTGTATGGGACGCGCACCACCGGCATTCCTTGGTCTATCATCCTGATCCCCTAGCAGGTGCTTTACTCTTCGCCCACTGATCCCAAAAGTGGATTCAATGGCCTTCCATGTAAAAACCTTCGGCGCCCATTCACGAAGTTCTCGAATTTCGGCCTCCGGTCGCTTGACCCCCGCCCCCTCGGACAGCCACTTAATTCGTGCCAGACGGACGAGCGCTCGCGGCAACGATACACCTGTTTCTCCTCTCAGGACACAATCGCGCACGACATCGTGGGCTGCTGTCTTAATGGCCGCGCCACTCATGCCCGCTGAAAGCTCTGCAAGTATCGCCAAATCGTTGGTTTGGAGCCCCGCCCTGCGTAGGTGTATCGCCCAAAGCTGCAGCCGTTCTTGTTCCTCGGGCTGCGCCATCGGCAGCAAGAGACTAAACCTGCGCCAAACGGCGGCATCAAGCAGCTCGTGGTGGTTTGTGGCAGCAAGCACTACGGTCTCATCTGTCAATGAATCCAAATTCTGAAGCAGTGCAATCACAACTCGTTGAAGCTCTCCGACCTCACCTGTATGAGAACGTGATTTGGCCAGTGCATCGAACTCGTCTAGAAAAAGCACGCATGGTTGGCCACTCGCGTACTCGAAAACTTCTCTCAGGTTACGCCCAGTCTGTCCAAGCAGCGACGACACGAGTGCATCACATCGTACCGTGAGCAATGGGAGGGATAGCTTTGAAGCCACGAGGCGCGCAGCCAGAGACTTGCCGCAACCAGGGGGGCCATACATTAGAAGGCGAGAAGGCAGCTCTACGCCTGCCGCGCGCAACTCGTCGAAGCGCGCGACTGATTCAACAAATTCATCGAGAGCCCTTCCCACAGCTTCGCTAAAAACGGCCAACACCTCAGTTGGGCGTTCTTCGTCCACTAATTGCCCCTTTGTTTCCTGATCTTGGGGTAACCGATTGGAGAGCTGCGTTCCGACGCCCTGCTTTGGAACCTTCGCTAGCCGCTCGCGAATGAGTTTTGCCGCACCGCGGTCGCCGTCCTCTTCCAGCTTGGCAGCCAACAGACCCCCGTACCGCTCAGCTTGTTCAGAGCTACGCCGTAGCGCACCATCGAGGATCTTCAAGACCTCGGAAACGTAATTCACGGGTTTACCTCCGGTTGACGGCCGAATGCTACCGCAAAATGAGCTTTTGCATACGGAAAATGGAATTTCGCTTCCGTCGACCTTAGCACGCCACCGTATCACCAGGTGAGCCGCGAACGCAGGGCCGCAACCTTTTGACCTCGACCCAAACGGAGAGGGACAATCGGTGTGCCAATTGTGCCAAATGGCGCCCGAAGAGGACCGTTCTATGGCAACTAGCGGTCAGCCTCGTAGACGTAACGTGTTGATTTTTGGTGACCCCGGCCCGATTCGAACGGGCGACCTTCCCCTTAGGAGGGGGACGCTCTATCCAGCTGAGCTACGGGGCCACGGAGGGCGTAAAGGATACAGGCAAACGAGGGGCCTCATCCACGTCCGGCCGGTTGCTCGCCACTCATCCCCGGCAGCGGCAAGTGCCCTATGCTCCTCCGTCCCCTGCGACGAGTGACATGGATGCATCCTCTGTGGGTCACCCTCTCCCAACTCGGTGACAGCCGCTGGCTGTTGCCACTGAGCCTGGTGCTGATCCTCTTCGGCCCCACAGAGAGCCGCACCCTTCGCATTCGCTGGGCGGCCGGCCTTGCTGTTGCCGGCGGACTGACCCTGGCGTCCAAGCTGGGGTTCCTGGGTTGGGGCATTGGCTGGGCCCGGCTGAATTTCACTGGATTCAGTGGCCACGCGACCATGACGGCGGCGGTGTATCCGGTCGCCCTGTATCTCGCTACGCATGGGAGGCTCAGAATCCCACTGCTCTTGGCGCTGCTCGGCTCGCTCCTTGCCGCGGCGGTTGCGTACTCGCGCCTGCCCCTCAACGCCCACTCGGTATCCGAAGTGGTCAGCGGATGGCTGCTGGGCACAGCAGCGACGGCCTTCGCGCTGTCGGCGGGCCGCCGGGAGTGGCGCACGCCGCTACCCATCCTTGCATTCTCGCTGGCGATAGGCGCGGCAATACCATTGCTGATGCCCACCGTTCGCACGCACGACCTGGTGATGCGCATAGCGACAGAACTCTCTGGCCGCGAACAGGTCTTCAACCGACATCACTTTGTGCGATAGCCGTCAAATATTCGGCGCGCGAATCCCGCCTCCCAAGGTGAAACTGGCTTGACACTGAATAGCCTTCAACGCGAAGATAACGGCGAAAATTTACCTCACGGAGTAGGAAACCCCGTTATGAAGAAGATCTTTGCTGCTCTTGCCCTCGTGGCTCTCTCCCCGATGGCACTGGCTCAGGAAGCCCAGGTTGAGCAGGCTGCTGGTGCTGAAGGCACCACCGCTGCTACCAGCGCAGAAGTCGCGGGTACCGGCGCTGCAACGGGTGCCGCCACTGGCACCATCACTACTGTCGCGGCCATTGGCGCGGGCATCGCAGTAGCTTCTGTCGCTTACGCTGTTGGCTCAGACAGCAGTAAGGACGATGCTGGAAATAGCAGCGGTGGCGGTGGAGACAATGGCGGCGGTACCGGCACCACCGGCACCACCGGCACCACCGGAACCACCGGAACCAACTGATCCGATAGCGGGAAGTAAGTCATCACGCCCTCGCCGGGCGCAGGTCCGGCGGGGGTTTTGTTTTGCCCGACAGGGCTGGGAAGAATTATCGATGGACTGCAAGCGTCTCGGCGCCACTCTGGCGTTCGCATTTACCCTGTCCGGCTGTGTCTGGGCACCGGGACAACACCTGCGCTCCGGCGCCATGGCCCGGGATGATCAGCCGGTCGGCAACGACCAGATTGAGCTAATCCAGATCACACCCAAGCTTATCGCAATGGACCGCGCCTCGCGCGACGTACCAACGTTGCCAGTCGCCCTCACAAGCTATCAGCCAGGCCCTTATCAGATCGGTGCTGGCGATATCCTCTACATCACTGTCTGGGACCATCCCGAGTTGACAGTACCTGCCGGGCCACAGCAGCAAGGAAATCTCGCTGGTCGACTCGTCCAGTCCGATGGCACGCTGTTTTATCCCTATATCGGCAAGATTGCCGCCGCCGGGAGGACGCCGGGCGAGCTTCGTGATGAAATTACCTCGAAGTTGGCGCGCTACATCGAGGCCCCGCAGGTTGACGTCTCGATGCTCACTTACGCCAGCCAGCGCGTATGGGTCACCGGCGCGTCGCGTCAAGCCGCCACCGTGCCCTTGACCGTGACTCCGCTGACCTTCGGAGACGCTATCAGTCAATCTGGGCTAGATCCAACGCAAGCGGATTTGTCGGGGGTACGCCTAACGCGAGACGGCCAGACCTACACGATCGACCTTGATCGCCTCGGTCGACAGGGCGGCGGTGCCACGAACGTGTTCCTCAAGGCAAATGATCACCTTTACGTTCCGTACTTGGATCGCAAGGAAATATTTGTTGTGGGCGAGGTGAATCAGCCTGGCGCAATGAGCTTCAAGACGAGCGATATTTCGCTCAGCCAAGCGCTGGGGCGGGCGCGCGGTCTTCAGCAATCGACCTCAAACGGAAATGCGGTGTACGTGATCCGTGGCTCCAGCGACCTGCAGAGCGCACCTTCTACGGTGTTCCAACTGGAAGCTAAGTCGCCTGCTGCATTCGCCGTCGCCAGTCAGTTTGAGCTCCTTCCCGGCGACGTAGTCTTCGTCGGCGCTGCCGGCGTAACTCGCTGGAGTCGCTTCGTGAATCAGCTGCTGCCCTTCACCTCGATCATCAGCAACGCCGCAAGCGCGCGTAACGATCTCGATAACTGACGGCAGGCCAATGACGAGCAGGACCGCTCTCGTTGCGCAGCAACGGACCCAAGTATTGCGTGGCTTGGCCGCACTCATCACGGTAGCGATCTTGCTATCAGGCTGCGGCGTGGTGGGACGCACCAGTATTAAGACTGTACAGATGGCCATGCGAGGCAAGCCTGACGTTCAGCCAGCACCGGCCGATGTTGCAGCGAACCGCTATCCCCAGATCAAGGTCACCAGCTCCCTTGGTGGCGCGGTCCTAATCCTAGGCAACATCGACGGGCGTCGCCAAGCTTGGTATAGCAGCGACAGAAGCATTGTGTTCCTTGAGGATGGCTTGCTCGTAGCAACGCACGGCGGAGTGCCGGAGCTACGGAGCATGCGCATCGAAGGTAATAACCCCTTCCATGACCTTCACCGGATCCAGACTCAGACCACCGTCCAGCGCCAGTACGACATCATGCCTGGCTATCGCTTTGGCATGACCATTAGTGGAACACTGGAGAGTATCGGCACGGAAGACATCGAGATTTTGGGCAAAACCCATGCTTTGTTGCATGTGCGTGAGCGACTGAAGGGACAGGGCTGGAATCGCGATAATCACTACTGGGTCGACCCGTCCAATGGTTTCATCTGGAAGAGCGTGCAGGCCATCGCGCCCGACGCCAGCCTGGAAATAATTCAGCTCAAACCTTATTCGCCGGATCTGAACCGTTGACCACCTTGCGATTGGCCGCCCTTGCCTGGGGCGTTGCCGTTTCTGCCTCTGCCTACGCCGCGCCGTTAATCACCGTCGAAGTGATGGGCAGTGTCCGCACTCCGGGCACGCTTGCGGTGGTGAGCGGCACCCGCCTATCTGATGCAGCGCTTGCAGGCGCGCCAGACGAGCATAGCTACGTGTTAGGCGCCGCCTTGCTCAGGCGTAGCGAACTCATCCCGCAGACCCGTCTCAAGACGGGCCTGCTCTTCGATCTTGACGTGCTTGAAACTCGTTTTAATCCCGATCCAAGCGCAGTTGCAGCTGCAACAACTATTGCGAAAGAACTTTCGGCCATGCCAGTAACCGGGCGCGTCCGCCAGTCACTAGACCCGCGCTCGCTTGAGATTGATCTCAGCAGCAATCAGCTGGTGGCCGATGGAGACACGCTATATTACCCGACGAGGCCCAACACAGTGGACGTACTTGGCGCGGTTAAGGAGCCCTGCTCGCTACCGTATATTCCCCTCGAGGAGCCGAACGCCTATGCGCGCCGTTGCGCAGCATTGGGCGCTGCCAGCAAAGATGATCTGTTCGTTGTTCAGCCTGATGGAGCCGTCGAGAAGCTAGGCATCGCCCTTTGGAACCGCAGCCCCGAATCAACCGTTGCTCCAGGTGCCATCATTTTTGTTCCGCTCAACGCCAGATTAATGCGGGACATAAATCCAGATTTCAACGAGGACGTGGCGCGCTTCCTCGCTACCCAGGTGCTGGATGCACCCGGAGCATCGAAGTGACACGCTTTGTAAGTTCACAGCCAGCCCGCCTCAGCCTCGCATTGTTAAGCTTGAGTGTTAGTTCCATCCTGTATGCCCAGAGTGCCCCAACTCCAACCACAAGCGATTGGGGCGGGATAGGCCTACTACAAACGCCGACTGCTCGTATGGCCGATGAAGGCGAACTGAGCTTCACTGCAAGCCATACCTCCCCCTACAGCAGGTACACCATCTCCCTCCAGCCGCTACCCTGGCTCGAAGGATCATTCCGATACATTTCTGTAGCCAATCGCCGCTATGGATCACCGGACTTCAGTGGCAATTTGAACTACAAAGATAAGTCTATCGATCTCAAGATCCGGCTTATCGACGAGTCACGCTGGATACCCGAGATTTCCGTTGGCGCACGCGACATCGGCGGCACTGGCCTGTTCTCGAGCGAGTATATAGTCGCCAACAAGAACTTCGGGGCATTCGACACGAGCCTAGGACTGGCGACGGGTTATATCGGAAATCGAGGTGACTTCAGCAACCCCCTACGTCTTATAGATGAAAAGTTTGAACAACGACCTTCGCCGTCCCAGAGCGTGGTCAACGCTGGAAATCTTAACTCGAACGCTAGTTTGAGGGGGCCTATTGGCTTGTTCGGAGGAGTGAGTTACCAGACTCCTTGGGAACCTTTAGTGGTCAAAATCGAGTATGACGGCAACGATTATAAAAGCGAGCCCCAGAAGAACAATCAATCTCAGAAGAGCCCAGTGAATGTCGGCATTTCTTATGCCGCGAACTCCAATGTACAGCTGCATCTTGGATGGGAACGCGGTAATACCGCTATGTTCGCAATCACGCTACATGGAAATCTTCTTAAGGCCGCCCCTGTCAGAAAGAGCTTTGATCCTGATCCCATTGAGCTACCACTTTCATATCAAGCACTCGCTCATCCACACACAATCGGCAATTCCTTCGCTAATGATGCACCTGCACGAGCGCTGAGAGATATTGACTGGGCGGCGCTATCAAGCACATTGGAAACCAACGCTGGGATTAGAGTATCGGAGATTGCAAGTAAAAATCATGAGGTCATTATCCGCGGTGAACAACGGCGCTTCCTCTATCCTGCGCAAGGATTGGGTAGAGCCGCTCGCATCGTTGCGCGTGATCTGCCCGATGATATTCAGTGGGTGACAGTTGAGAATACTCGATTGGGCGTGCCGATTGCATCAGCAAGCGTGCACAGTAGCGCGTTGTTGAAGTACATAGACAACGGATCCAACATAGAAGCACTTGCGAGACATACCGAGTTCACTCGCCCGATACCAACGACGGGCGAACTTCTCTATTCTGCGCCGATCAAACGCTTGAACGGTGCCTTTAACCTAGGATACCGGCAGACCGTGGGTGGCCCGGATGGCTTCATCCTTTACCAAGTTGCGGGCACGTACGATGCCAGCTTCCATATCAAACGAAACCTCTGGGTCGGAGGCACAGCAAGCTATAACGCTTACAACAATTACGACAAGTTCCGATACGATGCCCCGAGCAAGCTTCCGCGAGTACGGACTGACCTGCGCCAATACCTAACTACGACAGACTTCACCATTCCGAACCTGCAGATCACCGGAACTCAACGCCTCGGGAACGATCTATACGGCATGGCCTACGCAGGCCTGTTGGAGTCCATGTACGGCGGCGCAGGTGCGGAAATCCTGTACAGGCCTATCGGAGAGAGGTGGTCCATTGGCGCCGAACTCAACTGGGTCAAACAGCGCGATTTCGATCAACGATTCAGCTTCCGAAACTACAGCGTTAGCACCGGCCACGCGAGCTTCTACTACACCTGGGGAGATGACCACCGCGTATTGACAGCGATCAGCGCCGGACGTTACCTCGCCGGTGACTGGGGTGCGACCCTTGGAGTGTCGCGACTCTTTGATAACGGCGTAACCATGGGCGCATATGCAACAAAAACTGATGCCTCAGCTGCCGACTTCGGAGAAGGGAGCTTTGACAAGGGAATCTATGTTTCAGTGCCTTTCGACTTTATGTTGCCGAGATCCACGCGAGCGAGAGCCAACTTCTTGTGGAACCCTCTCTACCGCGATGGCGGGGCGAGGCTGGCTCGCGCAAACGGACTATATCAGATGACATCTGAAAGGGATTCAGAGTTTTTCTACGACAATCTCTCCAAGATTCGAGACTGATTTCGAATAGCTCCATGACAAGCATCAGATTCACCAGCTTACGGAAAACCAAATGTGTAAACCCAAGGAAGACCATTACCCATCCGCGACACTGACGGACTCTGACAGCGCGCCTATACACGTTCTCCACGTTACGAATGCATATCCATATCCAGCAGTGCCGGAGTACGGTGTCTTCGTTAAAGAGCAGATCGAATCATTGGATCAAGCCAGGATCAGGTCGTCTATCCTTTTCATCAACGGCCGGGAAGACGGGAAGAGCACCTATTTGTCCGCAGTTGGACGGGTCAGGAAGGCTGCGAAAAACGTGGACGTCATTCACTGCCACCACGTTTACTCCGCTTTGGTGGTTGCGCTCTCCGGATATTGGAGGCGCAAACCGGTAGTACTCTCCTTCCTGAATGACTGGACTCGAGAAGTCAAGGATTTTCCAACGGCATTAGGGCGCAGACTACTCTGTAGCGTCGCTGTGGCCATCTCGTCCAAGGTGATCTTCAAGAGCCCCATACCCGGCCCTCTTAAGGGTTGTACGAAAGCCGTCAATCTCCCGAATGGTGTAGACACGGATTTCTTCTGCCCCGCAGATCCGCATGAGTCCAAGTCGTTGCTTGGACTTGATGCCAAGAGCAACTACGTTCTTTTTGTCAGCTCGAAGAATAAGCTAAGAGACCAAAAGCGCTACGACCTCTTCGCTTCCACCATAGCTCTAGCTCAATCAATGCGGCCAGATTTGAAGATCCAGGAACTAGTGATGGTGGGCATTGAGCGGAGCCAAGTACCACTAACTTTTTCCGCCTCATCTGCACACCTACTGACCTCAGACTACGAAGGCTCGCCCAATTCCGTCAAGGAAGCACTGGCATGCGGCACTCCTGTTGTTAGCCGGGACGTAGGAAACGTGGCGCAGATGTGCGCGGACGTGACGGGCGCCAGCGTCGTAAAAAGTGCAAACACTGATGTTCTCGCTGCAGCATTGATCAAATCAATAGAACCGCGACTCGCTCAAGAGAGCATCCGGCAATCATTTCTCAAGACGGGGCTGACTCGACCGGAGGTGGCAGCAAAGCTTGAGCGCATCTACTGGGATGTCACCACCGGAACGGCGCCCACAGAATCATGGGAGGCGACCACTAAATGAACACGCTACGTATTCTGGGTATTCGCGGAATCCCCGCTGCCCATGGCGGGTTTGAGACATTTGCCGAGAAGTTGGCACTATACCTGTGCGAACGAGGATGGAAGGTCATAGTTTACTGCCAGGAGGACGGCAAGGGCCCTGCTTGGGACGACGAATGGCGCGGCATCCAGCGAGTACACATTCCCGTGACCCAACAAGGCGCATTGGGAACGATCTTGTTCGACTGGAAGTCCACTATGCACGCGGCGCGACAAAAACATGCCTGCCTAACGCTAGGCTACAATACTGCCGTTTTCACGGCTGTACTACGCGGCAAAGGGATTCCAAACATCATTAATATGGATGGAATAGAGTGGTCGCGTGCGAAATGGGGGCCGATGGCCAAAGCTTGGTTCTGGTTGAATGAGCGTGCCGGTTGCTGGTTGGGTACCAAACTAATCGCAGACCACCCAGAGATTAAACGCCACCTGAGCTCAGGGTTCCGCGGCGATCCAACAAGGATCGAAATGATTCCCTATGGCGCAGACGATCAAAAATATGTGGACCAGACGGCGGACTCCTTAATTCTGAAGGAATTTGGACTTTGGAAGAATGGGTACATGACCGTAATTGCTCGCCCAGAGCCCGAAAACTCCCTACTTGAAATCGTCAAAGCTTTCTCGATGAGGGAGAGAGGCTGCAAGCTGGTCGTGCTTGGCAATTACGACGCTAGCCACCATTACCACCAACGCGTAATCGATTCGGCGGGGGGCGCGGTGATCTTTCTCGGTGCAATCTACGATCAAGGGGTTGTCAGCTGCCTTCGAAGGAACTGCCTTGCGTATATTCATGGGCACCAAGTAGGTGGAACAAACCCATCGTTGGTGGAGGCACTCGGCGCAGGTAACCCGATTGTCGCCCATGCGAATAGGTTTAATGCCTGGGTCGCCCAAGATGCGGCGCTTTACTTCGAGAACGAAGTGATTCTTGATGAACAGATGACCAAGCTCATTGATTCCTCAGAACTGCGAGAGAACTTGGGCGCGGCTGGCCGCAAGAGGTTCCTAGCAGATCTCACTTGGCCTAGCGTCCTCCAGAGATATGAATCACTACTACTCGAATATGCGCAAGATGGCTAGTGTATTTATGGATATCGGCATTCTGTAATAGCGCAACGATGGCACAACTGGCTAGCTGGCTAGCTGACTAGCTGACTAGCTGGCTAGCTGGCTAGCGAAGGATACACATAGATGAAATCAATTAAGCATATTATCAAAGGAATACCCTTTGCTCAGGAAATCTGGGCAATGAAATCGGCCTTGGAGTTCCGCCTCTTCTCAGACGAGCTCTTTATCAGGCGAGCATTCAAGAAAAAATTCGGCTTTACCCCTGACTTGGAACGCCCCCAAACTTTCAACGAGAAAGTGGTTTGGCGCATGCTTCACGATAGAGATCCAGTCTATGCTGAACTCTCAGACAAACTGGCAGTCAGGCACTTCATTCAACAAACGATCGGACCTGAGTATCTGATTGAGTTACTGGGCGTTTACAACTCACCTAAAGACATCGACTTCGAGGCCCTCCCAGATAAGTTCGTGCTCAAATGTAATCACGACTCTGCAAGCACAATAATATGTCACGATAAAAGCACGTTTGATCGCAAGGCGGCAATTAGGCATCTTTCTAGACATCTTCGACAGAATTATTATGAGAAGACTAGGGAATGGCACTATGGCCTCATAAAACCATTCATTATCTGCGAGGCATTTCTTGATGATTCAGGAAGCGCGCCTCGTGATTACAAAATTTACACATTTGGCTCCTCTCTGGAAAAGCCAATATTCATTCAGTGCGACATTGATAGATTCTCGACCCATCGTCGCGCCATGATGACGGAATCTTGGGAATTTGCAAAATTCGATTACAAGATCAAGCGTCCCGCGTCACCCCCGGCTGCGCCTGAGAATCTCGAGCTGATGGTCCGATTTGCGCGACGCTTAGGCGCCCAGTTCAGCATGGCAAGGGTCGACTTCTATGAGCTCCGAGGAAAACTCTACTTCGGCGAGCTCACTTTCACCCCAGAGTGTGGCCTGGCTCACTTCTATCCCTCCGAATGGGACCGGAACCTCGGCGAAATCTGGGAGCTTAACGCCCCTTCCCCACGATAGCCGCGTACTACGCTTGGCAATAGAGCCGAATACTCTGATTTAGAACTCAGCTACTCCGTTGCCCCCTCCCTCGCTCACAGAGTAACTCACTGGGTATTCGGCATGCCCACCGTGCCAGCCCTAGTTACAACTGGCATAAACACGCTCTTCTTCCGCGCGAAGTCTGAACAGTGGGACTAGAGCAGCTTAACCGATCCCGCAGCGAATCCAAAGCACCCGCTGAATGCAGAGGATCTAACAACAGCCTTGCCTGGAAGCAGTTTCACTGGAGCGTGACCGCAGTCACCTCGCAGCGGAGTACTGTCCATGCCATCAACCTCTCGCTAAACGCGAGAGGTGCTAGTGGTCTCTAATTGAGTAGATCGAAGAGCTAGGCATATGTATACCGCATCAACTGCAAAGCTTAGTGCGACCATTATTCCGAGCGCATGAATTGGACCCATGCCAGAGCTTAATGAAGCAGATAAAGATGCCACTCTCAATCCGACCTGAAAAACACCGAACAATAGATTCAAACGCTGCAGCCCGAGCGCAGGCGACCCAATGACGAATGGTGTTTTCGCAATCATGGGAAGCAATGAGATGCCCAGCAACAGCGAGAAGCTGGAAGCTCCACTCCATTCGCCGCCAATCAACATGTCAACAACCACCCAGCTGGCCGCAACCATTGCCGCTACCGCGAATGCCCCTCCGATGCTAAAGGCACAAAGTAGCTTGACCATGAAACTGGGCATATCAGTCCTGCCGCGCCTTTTCGCGATTGCCTTCAACATCACTGGGCGCAGACTGCTTGAGACGACAAGATATGGGACAAACAGTAGATTGAACGAGAGCCAATAGAGCCCCACAGAGTGGTGGAGCTTGTAGAGGGAGAATACATAGACAGCCGCTTGCAATTCGATGACGCTAATCACGGAGGCTGGCATCCCGAAGAAGATCTCCCTTCGAGACGCAAGCAGCATTCTTCGCGCGACCCTCCAAGACAGTGACCGAGCGGAGCGGTAGCCCCGCAGCACAGATCCATACATGGTCGATGCACCCAATCCGGCAGATACGATGCGAGATCCGACCAATGCAACCGCAGTGGGAGAAAGCGCTGCCCCGACGATCTGGAGCAGCGCTGTACTGACTGAAACGATCTGCGTCATCCTTCCTACGCGAGAAAGGTCCGAATAGGAGGAATGTTGCGACGGAATGACGGCTAGAACCAGAGAGTTCAGAAACACGCCGGCAGGCAACATCATCAACCAAAGCGGAACTTGGATTACCAGCGAAGCTACCAGGACAATCATGGTACCGACCAGAAATAATCCGGTACTACACAGGTACGCGAGGCCAATGTAGCGCTCCCGCCCTTCTTCAGTCCGACAGACAAGCGCGCGATTGTCAAGCCGAAGTGCCATAGCAATCGAAAGCAACGAGCACAGTGACGCATAGAGACCTAAGGTTGCGTATGTTTCGGGTTGCACCAGCTTTACGACATACAAGCTGCTAACGAAGACTGCCAACTGGCCCGACGCTCGCTGGGCGATTAAAGCTAGAACACGACGCGTATCCGCACTAATTAATGGACTCATTCTAAGGCTGCTGCCCACTATCAACAAACTCAGCACGTTGTATAGGCGCAGTGCGCCTATCGTACATGGCCTTTCCATACGCCATAAAGAACGCCAAGGGAATCATGAATGTCTCATGATTGAAAGGCGTTGAAGCCAGGGATATGACGAGGCCAGCCGAAAAGACAAACAAAGCAACAGTGGCATCTGGACCCCTGCGCGAAAGATGGGATTTTAGCGCCGGAAGATAAGCAGACCAGAGAAATAGAGCATATGCGAGCAATCCAAACATACCAGCCTGACCCAGAAGCTTCGGCCAAAACACATCAGTGACATAGTTGGGGTTGTCCTCAGAAATTCCATTCAGCCCATCTATGCCATATGCCCGGTAGACGTCACTGTATCCGAATCGGTACGACGGAGCACTTGCGAATGTTCCGCTCCCAGACCCGAATGGGAACTGATCTACAGCAATTTTCACAGATGTGGTACTCAGAGCAATCCGGGCATAGTCTGAACTTTCCGCACTTGTGTACCGCCCAAATTGAGCTCCAACCATGTTGCCGATGGGTGTCAGCGCGAAGAGCGCAGCCATGAACAGCGGCAGAACGGAGAACGTAATGACGACATGGGAACGGCGTTTGCTAAACAGAGCATATGTAACAACAGCCGCAGCGCAGACGAGCGTTTCTTTAATGGAGAAGTGAATTACAACGATCGCGAACAGCAGTACCGTGAGGGCAATGTAGCGTAAGCTTTGCCGCTCGAGACTCAAGTACGCTGAGCCAAAGAATGCCAGTAGTGCCACCCAGGAGCTTTCAACATGATCGAAGTAGAGCCCGCTGGGCTGCCAGAATCCACTTCGAGCAACGAGCTGCTGCCCTCTGAATCCAACACCAGATGAGAACAGGTCAAGGAGCAAGAAGGGTACGTTGATTAACGCCAAGCCGATTAGAATAAACGAGACTTGACGCAAAGCCATTTTTGGATCGCGCGCACGCCTGAGAATCGAATAGAAAGCAAGAAAGATCACAATGATTTTGGCGTCCAGCAACGAGTCAACAACTCCGGCGATAGGTTGACTAACACCACCATGTGGCGAGACTAATATACCAATCAATGAGAGAAGCTCATAGGCGATAAAACATGCCAATCCGAGCTTTACGCTCTTCCAGTATCTTCCGAGACAGATAGCTGCTAAAGGCAACAGAAGGGCAACCAAGACCTCGTCGGCGGGCGTCCCCGAATTTTGGTTCTGGGTAAAGAGAAATGATAGTTTCGCCACCACGAACATGGCGTACATTACAGCGATTGCACTGACCTTCACATGGATTCCGAATAGTCAAATAGATGATTCCGCGAGCCGAGTTATACAGTCAATCGACAGCTCTGGCACTCGCGCCCGCCTGCGGGCTCGCCATAAATCCGAGCCCGCGCATGGACAGCGTCCTAGAAATCCAAATTGAATGACTACAAGCGTTCAGCGCAAGGGCTCAAATTGAGCCCTACAGAGGCTTCGCAATTAGCTGTCGGAACGATAATCGTAGTATCCGTAACTGTAGTATCCCATAGACTTCCTTTCTACTGCGTTGAAAATCGCCCCTCTCAACTTCACCCCATTCTGCTCGAACCTTCGCTTCGCAAGGGCAATTTCCTTCTTCTGATTCAGGCCGAATCTGGCAACCAGCAGGCTTGTGCCTGCATGATGAGCGATGATCGCGGCATCAGTGACCGCAAGAATCGGCGGAGTATCGACGATAACGATGTCGAAATCATCAGATGAGGCTTTAAGCAACTTGGTAAAGGTCTCGTGCATTAAAAGTTCGGACGGGTTCGGAGGTACAGCACCACGCGCGATGAAGCTAAGGTTTTCGATGCCAGGCATTACTCGAATTACATCTTTAATAGAGGCCTGACCAACGAGGAAGTCAGAGAGCCCGGGAGTCTGCTCAACGCCGAGTGCCTTGTGAAGCGTTCCTTTTCGCATATCCGCGTCAATGACCAGCACACGCTGACCTGCCTGCGCAATGACGGCTGCAAGATTTGATGAGACGAAAGTCTTGCCCGCGTTTGGACTGGATCCTGAGATCAGCACAACATTATTCTTTGCTTCAAGCCTTGCAAAATGAAGGCTGGTTCTCAGGCTGCGAACTGCTTCAACTGCCAAGTCAGCGGGCTCTTTGACCGCGAGCAGGTGCATCTTCCCGTCTCCACGGAATCGACCGCGGACGGAGTCCGATTGCTGACCGGCACTGACAGGAATGGACGCATAGACCGGAAGGCCTAGCTCCTCAATCTCGGCCGGATCTTCGATACCCCTGCTGAGCATCTGACGCAAGAGAACGAGACCTATCCCGAGGAAGCATGCCGCAATAGTGCTGATGAGAATAATCATGGCCTTTCTTGGACGGACCGGGGTAGTCTCATCTGCTTCCGACGCGTCTACAATTCTTACATTGCCCACAGTACCTGCGCGCGCCACTTCTAGCTGTTGCGCCTGGTTCAACATGACGGTGTACATTTCATTGGTAACTTGCATATCACGCGTAAGTCTCAGCAATTCCTGCTGAGCTGCCGGCAATTGTTTAACCTGGCCCTGGAAGCCACTCTTCCTAGACTCCAGATCTCCAATCTGCTTCAAAAGTGCTTGGTAGGCCGGGTGATCTTTTGTGAAGCGACGATCCATTTCGGCTTGCTGGAGGCGCAATTGCTGAATGCTAGTTTCGACGGCAACACCCTGATCCAGCAACCCTTTCGTCTGCAAGGTGAGGTCAACCGAGTTGGCGCTGGTCTGATATGCGCTGAGTGCTTTCTGCGCTTCGTCGACTTGAAGCTTAATACCGGGCAACTGCTCTCGTACGAACAGAAGCTGTGCCGAGGCCTCCGCAGAGTTACGCTCCACATTCTGCCTGACGTACGCCTGAGCCACACTTTGAAGGAACTCTTGAGCTCTTGATGGAATACTATTCTGATAAGAAAGCTTGAGGATTCCAGAGTCTTTGCCCAATTCACTGATGTTCACTTCGCCCTGCAGGTCATTGATCACTGCCAAGGACCTGCGCTTTACCAAATTAAAGCGCGTGCCGTCATTTGCGACGAGTTGGGACACCTGGATTTGAACTAAACCACTGCCGACGGCCTCGCCAACCTTCCCATTTGCAAGGCGATCGCCGTCCGGATCGAGAAGTTCAAAGCTACCGCCACTCAGCGCAACCAGAGTCAAATCCTTGTCCACCAGTGCTCGAGGCACTTCGAGCTGGAAGATATCGAGCTTCTCACCACCCCAAGCAAACCGGCTCATTCCCAACAGGGGGCTAGCCAATTCGTCAGAGGCAGTCGCATCGAAGCGTCGCGCCAGATAGTGACCAAAGAGCGGAAAGTAATTCGGCTCTATCTCCACATCCAGCTTCATTTTTTCGACCGCAGCGCCGATGACCGCTCGTGAGCGGATCAACGCAATTTCCGTGCTGGCCTCACCGGATCCTGCTCCAAGCCCCAAAGATTGACTGATGTCGGTCAGACCGGGGATGGACGGCATTTTCGCCTCCACCTGAACAATCGCGTCCGCTTGGTAGATTGGCGTTGAGAGAAAACTGTAGGCACCACTCAATATCAGGCAGGCCACTGTGAACCCACCTATCCACCATTTATGGTCAATAAGAGTCCCCAACAATTGACGAAGATCGATCTCATCGCCGTCATCCTGAACTGCACCAGCTGAATCAGTAATCATAGATGTTACAAACTAAAGAATTAGAGGAAGTAGAGAAAAGACCGATTGCGTTAGATGTAGCGCTTCCAGCTTTCGACGCCGTCTGACATCAGCTTATACACATGCTCAAACGCTGGCCGCTGCTGCCGGTAAGGATCAGGTATTTCTTTGTCGTCCTGCCATTTTCCTAAAAGAAAGGTTTTCCCTGACGCATGAGGCGTTGTTTCGTGGATGCGCTTCAGGTGCTTCCTCTCCATGACCAGGACCAGATCGGCAGCGGAGAGGAGCTGCGGTGTGACCTGGCGAGCACGATGTGCGCCACCGTCCAACCCCCGCTCGACAAGCAATTCCTGTGCCGTCGCATCGATTTCGTGATTGACCAGAGCGCCCAGGCCAGCCGAACTGACCTCGATACCCCGGCCGGCCAGCGCGTGGCGCATCATGACTTCCGCGGAAGGACTACGACAGATGTTGCCGATACAGACGAACAAAATATTCTTGAACACTAAGAGTCAACCCTGTTGCATCCGACGTTGCGGGCTCTACCGAATGATTTTCGGGGCCTCGCATCCAATCTGACAGAATAACCGATCGGCTTTACCGATTGCTTTCGCGATCCCCAAAAAAGTCTTTCAGAAACAACGACCAAGCATCAAAATGAGACGCATGTCACTCATCGTCAAGACTCCAACTCGAGCGAGGTGCGCGCAGCTTAATACGCAGTCCTCTGCCCCAACACCTTCAAGACCGTCAGCGCAATGATCCGCACATCCAGCAACGGACTCCACCGCCGGATGTAGTCGATGTCGTACTGCACGCGCTTTTTCATCTGGCGCAACTGGGGCGTCTCCCCACGCAGCCCGTGGACCTGGGCCCAGCCGGTGATGCCCGGCTTGACGTAGTGACGATGCATGTAGCGCTCAATGAGCCGCTCGTATTGATTGTTGTGCTGGACCGCATGCGGTCTCGGCCCAACTACCGACATGCTTCCACCCAGCACATTGAAGAACTGCGGCAGTTCATCAAGGCTGCTGCGACGCAGGAAGGCACCAAAGCGGGTCACACGCGGATCGTTGCGAGTAGCCTGCGTCACTTTGTCCGGCGCCTCGGCATGCACGCGCATCGAGCGGAACTTGAGCATCCAGAATTCCTTGCCATCCAGCCCGTGGCGCCGCTGCCGGAACAGTATCGGCCCGGGCGAGCTCAGCTTGACCCCAAGGGCCAGGATGGCCAACAGCGGCGACAACAGGACGACGGCAATGCCAGCGACGAGAAAGTCCTCGACGCGTTTGATGATGAGGAACCGCGGCTCCACCACACCCTGGCGCACACCGATCATCGGCACGCTGCCGACCTGATGCACGCCTGGATTAAGCGCCCCCAAGCCAGTGGTATCCGGCACGAGTCGCACCTGCACGGGATAGCGCTCCAGCAACCGGAGCACGTCTTTCAACCGCGCACGGCCACCCAGCGGAAGCGATACCCAGATCTGCTCGATCTGACCACGGTGGGCGTCGAGATAGGCCTCAAGCCCATCCAGATCACCTAGACGCCGCGGCGCATCGGCTCCCTCTCTGCGCAACGCAATGTCATCCGGACCTGCGAAGTAGCCGATCACCTCTTTGCCGATCTCTGGGCGACTGCGCAGCAGGCGATGTACTTTCAAAGCCGGCGCACGCAGGCCGACCAGAAGGACACGCTGACGATCCAGCCCCCGCGCCCGCAATTGGTGCAGGCGCAAGCGGATGCCGATACGGGTCGCACTCATGGCAATCAGGCCCGACGAGTACCAGCCGACCAGCCATGAAGCTGGCACCGTATCGGCCATATCGATCAGCACCGAGTACATGGAGAACAGGGCGAACACACCCGTCCAGCCCAGGAGCAGTGTCCACAGATCGGCCAATAGCCCGCGGTTACGCCAGTCGCGGTAAACCGGTGCCAAGCCGAAACAGACCAGCGTGCACAGCAGCACAGCCCCGAACACCACGCGTTGCGGCTGCGTGGGTGGAAGCCAGCCGTAGGTGGCGATATGGGTCAACGCCGCGGCACTTGGCACCAGCAGCAGATCTCCCACACGCAACCACACATCCAGTGCAGCCCGCGCCTCGGCAGTCACACGCTGGCGTCCACGCCGCGCGGGCAACTGTTCTACGGATCCATGTAGCAAAAGCAACGTCTCCATCAGGGATGCCCGCTGGAACGGTCTCCCGTTCCCGCCTGCGCAACCGACCTCCCCGTCGTTCCACAAGACTTCTGAGCAAATGTATGGTCACTAAACCGCCGGCAATCTTACAGAAATCTCACAAAGATGACCGTGCAACAAACTGAACCTGTTCACTCGATCAGTCAAATCAATGAGATAGGTGTGCATGTCGCCCTTGCCTCTTGCGCGTCAAAGTCCCGGCAGGCCCGATCGTGGCCTCTGCTACCATTCCGGGTTCAGCTTGCCGCCCCCCACCCTGCCAGCGGCCAGCGCCTTACAAACGCAACGCAACAGGAGTTTGCATGTCCTCTGACCTGCTCAAGGCCCTCGGCCTCGACGCGACCAACGCTGGCACCTACCTTGGCAACGGCGAGTGGTCCTCGGCCACCGATGCCGGTGTGATCACCCCGGTGAACCCGACCACCGGCGAAGCCATCGCCAAGGTCTACGCGACCACCGACGCCGACTACGAAACCATCGTCGCCCGTGCCCAGGAAGCCTTCAAGGTCTGGCGCACCACCCCGGCCCCGCGCCGTGGCGAAGCCGTGCGCCTGTGTGGCGAAGCCCTGCGCGCCAACAAGGATGCCCTGGGCTCCCTGGTCGCGCTGGAAATGGGCAAGAGCAAGCCCGAGGGCGATGGCGAAGTTCAGGAGATGATCGACATCGCCGATTTCGCCGTGGGCCAGAGCCGCATGCTCTATGGCTACACGATGCATTCCGAGCGCCCCGGCCACCGCATGTATGAGCAGTACCAGCCGCTCGGCCTGGTCGGCATCATCAGTGCGTTCAACTTCCCGGTCGCGGTGTGGGCATGGAACTCGTTCCTGGCCACGATCTGCGGCGATATCTGCCTGTGGAAGCCGTCCAACAAGACGCCGCTGACCGCGATCGCGTCCATGCGCATCTGCAATGAAGCGCTGCGCGAGGGCGGGTTCCCGGACCTGTTCTTCCTGATCAACGATGCCGGCACCGAGCTGTCGCAGAAGATGGTGGCCGACAAGCGCGTGCCGTTGATCAGCTTCACCGGTTCGACCCAGGTCGGCCGCCAGGTCGCCGAGAAGGTTGCGCATCGCCTGGGCCGCTGCCTGCTGGAACTGGGCGGCAACAACGCCATCATCCTGGATGAAACCGCTGATCTGAAGCTGGCGATCCCGGGCATCGTGTTCGGCGCCGTCGGTACCGCCGGCCAGCGCTGCACCACCACGCGCCGGTTGATCGTGCACGAATCCATCCATGACGACGTGCTGGCCACGCTGATCAAGGCGTACAAGCAGGTGGAAGGCAAGATCGGCGATCCGACCGACCCGGCCAACCTGATGGGCCCGCTCAACAGCGACGGCGCCGTGCAGCAGTTCCTGGCCTCGATCGAGAAGGCCAAGGCCAGCGGCGGCACCGTGCAGACCGGTGGCACCCGCATCGACCGCGCCGGCAACTTCGTGCTGCCGGCCATCGTGACCGGCCTGAAGAACAGCGACGAGGTCGTCCAGCACGAGACCTTCGCCCCGATCCTGTACGTGATGAAGTACAGCACGCTGGACGAAGCGATCGACATGCAGAACGGCGTGCCGCAGGGCCTGTCGTCCTCGATCTTCACCACCAATCTGAAGACCGCCGAGCGTTTCCTCTCGGCCGCGGGTTCGGACTGTGGCATCGCCAACATCAACATCGGCACCTCGGGTGCGGAGATCGGTGGTGCGTTCGGCGGCGAGAAGGATACCGGCGGTGGCCGTGAGTCCGGCTCGGATGCCTGGAAGGTCTACATGCGCCGCCAGACCAACACCATCAACTATTCCGATTCGCTGCCGCTGGCCCAGGGCATCAAGTTCGACCTGTGATGGATCCCGCGCCCTACCTGCCGGCCGGCCCGCGCCTCGATTTCACCGGGCGCAGGGTGCTGATTGCCGGTGGCAGCAAGGGCATCGGGCGCGCGATGGCGCTGGCGTTTGCTTCGGCAGGCGCCCGCGTCTCGGTCTGCGCACGCGGTGAGGCCGGTCTGGCCGCGCTGCGTGCGGATGCCGGGGCGCTCGGCTTGGCCGTGCACACGGCCACGGCCGACCTCGCCCAGCTGGACGACATCGACCGCTGGCTGGCCGATGCCGCTCAGGCCTTGGGTGGCATTGATGTCCTGGTCAACAACGCGACCGGCTACGGCATGGCCGACGATGAGGCGGGCTGGGAAGCCAGCTTGAACGTCGACCTGATGGCCGCGGTGCGGGCCTCGCGGCTGGCCCTGCCCTGGCTGCAACAGTCCAGTGATGCCTGCATTCTCAATCTGGCCTCGATCGCTGCCCAGCAGCCGCGCCCGGGTGGCGCGCCGTATGCGGCCGCCAAGGCCGCGCTGATGCACTACACCACCTCGCAGGCGCTGGCCCTGGCGCCGCAGCGGATCCGCGTCAATGCCATCGCCCCCGGCTCGATCGAGTTCGAGGATGGCTTGTGGGCACGCCGCCGCGAACAGGACCCCGAGCTGTATCGAAATACCCTGGCGAAGATCCCGTTCGGCCGCTTCGGCGAGCCGGCAGCCATCGCCAACGCCGCGCTGTTCCTGTGCTCGCCGCTGGCGGGCTGGATCACCGGGCACACCTTGAATGTGGATGGTGGCCAGGTCCTGATGGGATAAACCCGCCGCTGGCCCTATCATCGAACCACCCCACCGCGACCAGGACCTGCATGAGCCTTCCGCCCCGACAAACCAGCGCCATGGCCGTGGTCAGCCTGATCATGGGCATCCTCGGCTGGACCGCCCTGCCCTTCATCGGCAGCATCGCGGCGATCATCACCGGCCACCTGGCCCGCGCCGAGATCCGTCGCCGCCCGCTGGAGCTGGAAGGCGACGGCATGGCGCTGGCCGGCCTGATCCTGGGCTGGATCATCGTGATCGGCAGCCTGCTTGCCCTGGTGGTGGTGCTGTTGTTCTTCGGCGGACTGGCCTGGTTTGCCGCTACCCAATCGTGAGGTGCACATGAGCCGCTCGGATTCGACCGAACGCTTCAGCAGTCGGGTGGCCGACTACGTCCGCTACCGTCCCGACTATCCCCCGGCATTGCTGGATTGGCTGCACCAGGACATCGGTGTACCCACCGAAACCCTGGTCGCCGATATCGGCGCCGGCACCGGCATTTCCACCCGGCTGTTCCTGGCCGCTGGCCACCCCGTCATCGCGGTGGAGCCGAACGCGGCGATGCGCGAGGCGGCCGAGCAGCTGCTGGCGCCGGACTATCTGCGCCTGAAGGTCGCCGACGGCACCGCCGAAGCCACCGGCCTGGCCGACAACAGCGTGGGCCTGGTCGCCGCCGCGCAGGCCTTCCACTGGTTCGATACCGCTGCGGTGCGCCGCGAATGGGCGCGCATCCTGCAGCCCGAAGGCATGGCGCTGGTGTTCTGGAACTCGCGCCTGCTCGATGCCTCGCCGTTCCTGATCGGCTATGAGCAGCTGCTGCAGGAGTTCGGCACCGACTATGTGGAAGTGGCCGAGCGCTACCAGGACGATGACACCATGCGCGCGTGGTTCGGCGAAGGCCTGCGTGGCATGGCCCGTCTGCCCAACGTGCAGCGCATGGACCTGGATGGCCTGCGTGGCCGCCTGCTCTCCTCCTCGTATGCCCCGCAGGCCGGTCACCCGCGCCACGCGCCGATGCTGGAGGCACTGCAACAGCTGTTCGACGCCCATGCGGTGGACGGCCAGATCGCTTTTGAATACCAAACCCGTGCCTTTGTCGGCACGCTGGACTGATTGAACGCCATGTACTCGTTTGCCCGCCCCTTCCTGTTCGCCCTTGATGCAGAACGCGCCCACGGCCTTGGCCTGAGTGCGCTGGACCTGGCCTATCGCACCGGCACCACGCCGCTGATGGGCCGCCGCATCGACCCGTTGCCGACCAACGCGTTCGGATTGAGTTTCCCGAATCCGGTGGGCCTGGCCGCCGGCCTGGACAAGAACGGCGAGCACATCGATGCGCTGCTGGCTCTGGGCTTCGGCTTCGTGGAGATCGGCACGATCACCCCGCGCCCGCAGGCGGGCAACCCGAAGCCGCGCCTGTTCCGGCTGCCGGACCATCAGGCCATCATCAACCGCATGGGCTTCAACAACCTGGGCGTGGATGCGCTGGTGCGCAATGTCGAACGCGCCAAGCGCCGCACCGGGCTGCTCGGCATCAACATCGGCAAGAACAAGGACACCCCCAACGAGCAGGCGTTCGACGATTACCAGCACTGCCTGCAGAAGGTGTATCCGCTGGCCGACTACATCACCGTCAACATCTCCTCGCCGAACACCGCCGGCCTGCGCGAGCTGCAGGAAGAGACCGCGCTGCGCCAGCTGATTTCGCAGCTGCGCGAGAGCCAGGAAAGCCTGGCCGCCAAGCACGGCAAGCGCGTACCGATGCTGGTCAAGGTCGCCCCGGATCTGAGCGACCGCGATATCGACGCCGCCGCGCGCGTGCTCGGTGAGCTCAAGGTGGACGGCGTGATCGCCACCAATACCACCATCGACCGCAGTGCCGTGGCCGGTGACCCGCGTGCGAACGAGGCCGGCGGCCTGTCCGGTGCGCCGCTGCTGGGCCAGTCCACCCTGGTGCTGCGCCGCCTGCGCGCGCGCCTGCCCGAGTCGATGCCGCTCATTGGCGTGGGCGGTATTCAATCCGGTGCGGATGCGGTGGCCAAGATGGCGGCCGGCGCCGCACTGGTGCAGTGCTACAGCGGCCTGATCTTCCGTGGCCCCGAACTGGTGCATGACTGCGTGGAGGCGATCCGTCGCCGCAGAGAGGCGCCCAGCCGCGGCGCGGTGGCACCGCTGTGAACGACGCCATGACTGCCTGGGCCATCACTGAAAACGCCTCGCTGAAGGCGCTCAACACGTTCCATGTCGACGCCACCGCCGCGCAGCTGCTGGAGGTGTTCGATCCTTCCGTGCTGCCGGAGGTACTTGCCCTCCCGCGCGTCGCCGAGCAGCCGCTGCTGGTGCTGGGCAGCGGCAGCAATGTGCTGATCGCCGACAACGTGGAAGGCACCGTGCTGGTGTTCGCCAACCGCGGTATCGAGATTCTGGAGCACCGCGCCGACCACACCATCGTGCGCGCCGGTGCCGGCGTGAACTGGCATGGTCTGGTGATGTGGTCGCTGCAGAACGGGCTGTCCGGGCTGGAAAACCTGGCTTTGATCCCGGGCACCGCCGGCGCCTCACCGATCCAGAACATCGGTGCCTATGGCGCGCAGGTCGGCGAGTTCATCCAGGCCGTGGATGCCTGGGACCGGCACGAAAACGACTGGGTGCGCTTCGATACCGAAGGCTGCCAGTTCGCCTACCGCGACAGCATCTTCAAGCACGACCCGGACCGTTACCTGATCACCGCGATCGAACTGCGGCTGCCGCTGCTGCATGGCCTGCGCCTGGGCTATGCCGGGATCGCCGAGGAAATGGAGGCGATGGGGGTGGAGCTGCCCGTGGCCGCCGATGTGGCCAACGCCGTGATCAACATCCGCCGCCGTAAGCTGCCCGATCCGGACGTGCTCGGCAATGCGGGCAGCTTCTTCAAGAATCCGATCCTGCCGCTGGAACAGGTGGAGGTGCTGCTGCAGCACTTCCCCGAGCTGCCGGTGTTCCCGGCCGACGACGACAGCCGCCGCAAGATCTCTGCCGCCTGGATGATCGAAAGCTGCGGCTGGAAGGGCTACCGCGATGGCGATGCCGGCGTGGCCCCGAGCCATGCACTGGTGCTGGTCAACCACGGCCAGGCCACCGGCGAAGAACTGCTCGCGCTGGCGCGCCGGATCTCCGCCTCGGTCCTGGAGAAGTTCGGCGTGCCGATTGAACCGGAGCCCAGGCTGATCGGCGCACAGTGGTGAACCCCGCCCCCGCGTTACCGGTGGCCACGCCGTTGCGGGCCGCCCTGCTGATGCTCGGCAGTACCTTGGCCTTCGGCCTGATGGCGATTGCGATCCGCTACGCCACCCGCTACGTGCCGACCCAGGAAGTGGCGTTCTTCCGCAATGCCTTCGGCCTGCTGGCGCTGCTGCCGATGCTGATCCGTCCCGGCAGCGCACCGCTGAAGACGCAGCAGCTGCCGCGCTACTTCCTGCGCAGTGCGATCGGGCTGGCCTCGATGCTGTGCGCGTTCTGGGCGATCGGGCACCTGCCGATCTCCCAGGCGATCTCGCTCTCCTACTCCACACCGCTGTTCGTGACCATCGCTGCCGTGCTGTGGCTGGGCGAAACGGTGCGCATGCGCCGCTGGGCGGCGGTGATCATCGGCTTCATCGGCGTGCTGATCATCGTGCGCCCGGGCTCGACCAGCTTTACCCCCGGCACCTTGGTGGCGGTGGGCGCCGCGGTGCTGAGCTCGCTGGTGGCGATCCAGATCAAGCAGCTCACCCGCGTGGACAGCGCCGATACCGTGGTGTTCTACACCTATGTGTTCTGGGTGCCGCTGTCGCTGGTGCCGGCGCTGTTCGTGTGGGTCTGGCCGACCGGCCTGGCGTGGGTCTGGCTGGTCGCGACCGGTGTGCTCGGCACGCTGGGCCAGCTGCTGTGGACGCGCGCCCTGCGCCTGGGCGAGGTCTCCGCACTGACCCCGATCAGCTTCATGCAGCTGCCGCTGGTGAGCCTGCTGGGCTGGCTGCTGTTCAATGAGGCGCTGGACCGCTGGACCGTGATCGGCGCCGGCATCATCCTCGGCGCCAATGCCTACATCGCCCACCGCGAAGCGGTGCTGGCACGGCGGGCGAAATCACAGGCAGTCACAGCGGCCGCCAAGCCGGGGGAATAGACCCCGGGCATCAATCCGAGCCGAACAGATCGCGGGTGTAGACCTTGTGGGCCACGCCCTCCAGCTCCGGCGTCAGCCGGTTGGCGACGATGATGTCCGCCTCGGCCAGGAACGCGGCGAAATCATTGACCACGCGGGAGCGGTAGAAGGTCGGCTCGGTCAGCACCGGCTCGTACACGATGACCTCGATGCCCTTCGCCTTGATCCGCTTCATCACGCCCTGCACCGCCGAGGCGCGGAAGTTGTCCGAGCCGGCCTTCATCACCAGCCGGTAGATGCCCACCACCTTCGGGTTGCGCGCCACGATGTCATCGGCGATGAAATCCTTGCGCGTGCGGTTGGACTCGACGATGGCGTGGATCAGGTTCTGCGGGACCTTGCTGTAGTTGGCCAGCAATTGCTTGGTGTCCTTGGGCAGGCAGTAACCGCCGTAGCCGAAGGACGGGTTGTTGTAATGGCCGCCGATGCGCGGATCCAGGCTGACACCTTCGATCATCTGGCGCGTATCCAGCCCGTGCGAACTGGCGTAGGTATCCAGTTCGTTGAAGTACGCCACCCGCATTGCCAGGTAGGTGTTGGAGAACAGCTTGATCGCCTCGGCCTCGGTCGCGTCGGTGAACAGCACCGGCACGTCCTTTTTGATCGCACCTTCTTTCAGCAGCTCGGCAAACACCGCCGCGCGCTCCGAACGCTCGCCGACGATGATCCGGCTGGGGTGCAGGTTGTCATGCAGCGCGCGGCCTTCGCGGAGGAACTCCGGCGAGAACAGAATGTTGTCGGTGTTGAACTTGGCCCGCAACGCGGCCGTGCAGCCGACCGGCACGGTCGACTTGATCACGATGACGGCCGAGGGACGGATCCGCACCACATCGGCGATCACTGCCTCGACCGAGCCGGTGTTGAAGTAGTTCGAGGTAGGGTCGTAATCCGTCGGCGTGGCGACGATGACGAAGTCCGCGCCTTCATAGGCCTGCGCAGGATCCAGCGTGGCGGTGAGGTTCAGCGCGCGATGGGCAAGGAAATCCTCGATCTCGGCATCTTCGATGGGCGACTGGCGGGCATTGATCATCGCCACCTTGGCCGGATCGATATCCAGCGCCACCACCTCGTGATGCTGCGCGAGCAGCACCGCGTTGGAAAGGCCCACATAGCCGGTACCGGCAACCGCAATCTTCATTCAGGATCCTTCTGCGTACATCGTCCAGAGTCGAACGGCGAATTTTAGCAAACGCCGCGGAGCAAGCGCCACGAACGTATCCCGTTACGCGTCATTTTTGGCACTTTAACCAGATAGGACGACATAACGCGTCATATCTGTCGCGTTGATCGAATCATACGTAAATGCCGTAAACCGCCAAACTTGACGCTTTAACGCAATAATGAGATACAAAGCGTCAGGAGGGTCACCTTATGACGATTACACATCTGATGACGGACGAGGCTGTCCTGGCTGAGCTGGGGCAACGTCTGGCCCGCGTGCGGCTTTCCCAGGGCATCACCCAGGAGCAGCTGGCCGATGCCGCGGGCGTCTCCAAACGCACCGTGCAACGGCTGGAAGACGGCACGCCCGCCCAGCTGGCCAACCTGATCCGATGCCTGCGCGCCCTCGGCAGGCTGGATGCGCTGGACGTGATGCTGCCCAGCGACGGCCCCAATCCGATCGATCTGCTGAAGCGCCGCGGCCACCCGCGCCAGCGCGCGCGACCGGGAGTGACAGAGCCAGCACCTGCCAAGCCGTGGACCTGGGGCGATGAGCAATGAGCACCACGGCCGAGGTGCGCCTGTGGGGCAGCCGGATCGGTGCGGTGACGCTGGCCGACGGCGAGCGGATCGCACAATTTGCCTACGACCCGGCCTTCGCACGGTCCAGCATCGAGGTCGCCCCACTGACCATGCCGCTCGCGGCGGATCGGATCTACGGTTTCCCCTCCCTCAACCCAGCCGGCTTCCATGGCCTGCCCGGCCTGCTCGCCGACGCCCTGCCGGACAAGTACGGCAATACCCTGATCAACGCGTGGCTGGCCACCCAGGGCCGCACCCCGGACAGCTTCAATGCGGTGGAGCGGCTCTGCTACACCGGCACGCGCGGCATGGGGGCGTTGGAGTTCTCGCCTGTGCACGGGCCGCGCGTCCGCACGGCACACAAGATCCAGATCGATGCCCTGGTTGCATTGGCCACCGAGGTCCTGAGCAACCGCGACAACCTGCGCGCCTCGTTCGGCGATGAAGACCGTGCGGATGCGCTGCGCGACATTCTGCGCGTGGGTACCTCGGCCGGTGGCGCACGGGCCAAGGCTGTGATTGCCTGGAACGAAGGCACCGGCGAAGTCCGATCGGGCCAGGCCGCGGCGGCGCCAGGCTTCAGCTACTGGCTGCTCAAGTTCGATGGCGTGCAGAACAACCGCGACAAGGAACTGGCGGACCCCAAGGGCTACGGCGTGGTCGAGTACGCCTACGCACTGATGGCGCGTGATGCAGGCATCCAGATCAGCGAGTGCCGACTGCTCGAGGAAGGCGGCCGCCGCCACTTCATGACCCAGCGCTTCGACCGCACCGATGCAGGGGGCAAGCGCCACATGCAGTCGTTGGCGGCGATGGCCCACTTCGACTTCAATGATCCCACTGCCTACTCCTATGAGCAGGCCTTGCTGGTCATGCGTCAGTTGCGCCTGCCCATGGCGCAGCTGGAGGAACAGTTCCGGCGGATGGTGTTCAACGTGATCGCACGCAACCAGGACGACCACGTCAAGAACATCGCCTACCTGATGGACCGGCAGGGCCAATGGTCGCTGTCCCCTGCGTTCGACATCACCTGGGCGTACAACCCGGACGGCGACTGGACGGCCCGGCACCAGATGTCGATCAACGCCAAGCGCGAGGGGTTCGACGTGGCCGACCTGGCCGCCTGTGCCGCGACGGCCTCGATCAATGCCCGCCGTGCCCGGGACATCATTGAGCAGGTCCGGCAAAGCGTGCTGCGCTGGCCGCACTTTGCCGACGAGGCCGGCGTTGCCGAGATCTGGCGCGATCAGATCCGCGGCAGCCTGCGTACGGACATTCGGTGAGTTGCAGCCTCAGCCCTGCGCGGCCTGCCACGCACGGGTCGCACAATCGGCCACGTTGCCGGGCGCGAACTGCTCGGCCATGTAGCGCAGGGCCTGCCGCCGCTGTGCAGGTGGGCGGGCGGTGGCGCCGGGCTCGAGCAGCAGATCATGGAACTCCTGCAGGTCCTGCAGGTCCTGCAGGATCCGCCAGTGACGGTAGTAGGCCACCCGCAGCGGATCCACCGTGACCGGCCCGTAGCCCTCCGCGAACCCCGGCGGCTGCTCGCGCCCCCAACGCCCACCGATGCCCGCGCGAGAGCGCTATCGCAGACCGGTCCCGTACCGCCCAGCGCAGTGCATCACGAAAGCGATAACGGGTGACAGGGCGTTGTCGCCTCCTTCGACCGATGCTGGCTGCGCGAACAGATCGCGGCGGCGGTGGCATGACGATCCGCTGTCAGGGGGATGCTGCGGTGCCCGCAGCGCGTTCGAACAACGCGGCCAGCCACTGCGCGAACACGCGCACGCGCGCGGACAGTTGCCGGTTCTGCGGATACAGCACGGACACCGGCATCGGCGGTGGCGGGTGATCCGCGAGCACGATGCGCAGCTGATCCTCGGCAAGCGCCTGCGCAATGCGATAGCGCGGCACCTGGATCAAGCCCAGCCCCGAGAGCGCCGCGCCGGTATACAGGTCAGCGCCCGTCACCGAGATGCGCGACTGCAGCTGCCGCTCCACCACGTCGCCATCAAGCAGGAAATCCAGGCCTGCCGAGTGCGCGCCGCCGGGGCCGTAATCGACCGCGTAGTGCTGCGCGAGATCGTCCAGGCGGGTCGGCATACCCTCGCGCGCCAGATACGCAGGGCTGGCGACAGTGACCTGCTCCAGCAGCGCGACCTGCCGGCCGATCAACGACGAGTCCTGCAGAACGCCCGCGCGCAGCACGCAGTCCACGCCCTCGCGGACCAGATCCACCAAGCGGTCGTCCTCGCCCACGTGCAGGGTGATGCCGGGATAGCGTGCAAGAAAGTCGCCCATGGCCGGCATCACCACGTGCCGGGCCAGCGTGCCCTGCAGATTGACCCGCAGCAGCCCCTTGGGCGGGGCATCACGGAAGGCGCTTTCGGTTTCTTCCAGATCGGTCAGCAACCGCACGCAGCGATGGTAGTAAGCCTCGCCGTCATGGGTCATGCGCACCTGGCGGGTGGTGCGTTCCAGCAGCCGCACCCCGATGCGCTGCTCCAGCCGCTTGATCAGGTTGGTCACCGTGGCGCGCGGAATCTGCAGATCCTCGGCCGCCAGGGTGAAGCTCTGGCGTTCGGCGATCCGGACGAAGACCTGCATTTCCTGGAAGCGGTCCATGATTGATCGATTGTTGATGCAACTGGAATTGTGATCGCAACTTTAGCAGGATTATCCCTGCCGCCGAATGATCCATCCTTCCTTCCGTGCCCACCACTGAAGGAAACCCCGCCATGTCCACCCCCTCCCGCGTCGCCCTGATCACCGGCGCCTCCCGCGGCATCGGCGCCGCCATCGCCCGGCGCCTGGCCGCCGATGGCTTCGCCGTCGCCCTCAACTACGCCTCCAACACCGCCGAGGCCGATGCGCTCGTCGCCGAGTTGACCCGCGACGGTGCGTCCGCCATCGCGATCCAGGCCGATGTCTCCCAGGCCGATCAGGTCGGCGCGATGTTCACCACGGTTGAACAGCAGCTGGGCCGCATCGATGTGCTGGTCAACAACGCCGGCATCCTCAAGACCGCCCCGCTGGCGCAGACCAGCGACGCGCTGTATCTGCAGAACTTCGCGATCAACACCCAGGGCGTGTTCAACACCCTGCGCGAAGCGGCAACGCGCCTCAACGACGGCGGCCGCATCATCAATCTGTCCAGCACCACGCTGGCCCTGAATCTGCCGGGCTATGCGATCTACAACGGCACCAAGGCCGCGGTGGAAGCGTTCACCCACGTCTTCGCCAAGGAGCTGCGCGGCCGCGCGATCACCGTCAACGCGGTGGCCCCGGGCCCGGTCGCGACCGCACTGTTCCTCGACGGCAAGACCGAAGAGCAGATCAACACCTTCGCGCGGATGCCGCCGTTGGAACGCCTCGGCCAGCCGGACGATATCGCCGGCGTGGTTGCCTTCCTCGCCGGGCCGGACGGCGGCTGGGTCAATGGCCAGACCCTGCGCGCCAACGGCGGCGTGGCCTGAGGTCGCCCGGATGTCGCCCCGCCACCTGGCCGTGCTGCTGCCCCTGCTCTGCGCGACCGTCATGACGGCATCGTGCGAAGCGCGCACTCCCTCGCCACACCCCGCCATGAAGCCGTCCATCACCTATCTGCACCTGCTGCGCAACACCCCGTTCTTCACCGCGTTGACCACCGCGCAGCTGCGCCACGTGATCGACCATTCGCGGGAATGGGAGGTGAGTGCCGGCGCCCCCATCCTCGGCAACGCTACCGCCGAGGGCCGCGATGACGTCTGGGTGTTGCTGGATGGCGGCTGGGAACTGCATTACCGCGGCCAGGTACTGCGCAGCGGACATGCCGATGCCGGCAAATGGTTCAGCGCTGCGTCGCTCGGCCCGGAGGCGTTCGAACTGGTCGCCAACGACCACAGCTACGTCATGCAGATTCCCGCGCAGGACATGGACGCGATGCTGGCCCAGGGCTTCGATTTCACCCCCCACCTGGATGCCGGTCGCGTGCTCTACCGCCGCCTGCGCGACAGCACGCGCCCTCTCACCCCCTAGTTGTCCTTCTCCCTTGCCGCCCCCTTTTCAACCTGGAGATTCCCATGCCGCACACCATCCTTGTCACCGGCGCGTCCTCCGGCTTCGGCCTGATGAGCGCCAAAGCCCTGGCCCAGGCCGGTCACACCGTCTACGCCTCGATGCGCGACATCGGCGGACGCAATGCCGCACGCGTTGCCGAGATCGCCGCGTGGGCCGCGCAGCAGCGCGCCGACCTGCGCACCGTTGAACTGGACGTGCAGTCCGAGGCTTCCAGCAACGCTGCCATTGCACAGGTACTCGCCGAGGCGGGCACGCTCGATGTGATCATCCACAACGCCGGGCACATGGTGTTTGGACCGGCCGAGGCGTTCACGCCTGAGCAGTTGATGCAGCAGTACGACGTCAACGTACTCGGTACGCAGCGGGTCAATCGTGCCGCGCTGCCCTTCCTGCGCGGGCGCGGCAGGGGTCTGCTGCTGTGGGTCGGATCGTCCTCCACGCGCGGGGGCACACCGCCATTTCTCGCGCCCTACTTCGCTGCGAAGGCCGCGATGGATGCGTTGGCGGTGGCGTACTCAACCGAACTGGCGCGCTGGGGCATCGAGACCACGATCATGGTGCCGGGCGCGTTCACCCAGGGCACCAATCATTTCGCGCATTCGGGCACGCCGGAGGATGCCGACATCGCCGCCGAATACGAGAACGGTCCGTATGCCGGCGTTGCCCAGCAGGCACTGCAGGGCCTGGCCAGCCTGGAGCCGGCCGATGCCGACCCCGAGCAGGTCGCGCGCGAGATCGTGCGTGTGGTCGGCCTGCCGCATGGCAAGCGCCCGTTCCGCGTGCATGTGGATCCGTCGCAGGACGGTGCCGAAGTGGTCAATGGTGTAGCCGACCGGATGCGCACCGAGATGTACAGGACGATCGGCCTTTCCGACCTGCTCTCGCCGCGCGCCTGACATGACTGTGTGACGCACCATCACGGGCACCTGCGGGTGCCCGTGCCGTTTCAGCCTGGACGACACGCCTGTTCAGTATTGCGACGCGTCATGTAAACGGTTACAGCCCCTGCTAGCGTGACCTCCACCCCGCCGTCGGGGTCGTTTCAGATCAGGAGCGCATTGATGGGGCTGCATGCTGACCGTTCGACTGTTGTGCACCGGCCGCGCCGCGTCATGGCCGGTACCCTGCTCTTCTCCGCGCTCGCGCTGAGCTTCGGCGCCGCCGCCCAGACCCTGCCGCCGCGCAGCCAGTGGCAGGCCAGCAGTTCCTCGCAGCAGGTGCCGGCGATGGCGGTCAGCCACCTGATCGATGGCGACCCGAAGACGGTGACCGGCGGCGCCTTCAGCCCCGGGCACTGGTTCCAGGTGGATCTGGGCACGCCGAGCACGCTCAGCGGCGCGCAGATCACCTGGGACGTTTCCAATCCCGAGGGCTACAGCCTGCAGACCTCGCTGGACGGCCAGCAGTGGCAGCCGGCTTACACCATGCGCGATTCGCTCGGCGGTATCGAGACGCTTTACTTCGCGCCGCGCCAGGCCCGCTACCTCCGCCTGGCGAGCCCGGAGCGCACGTCGGACTGGGGCGTGTCGATCTTCGAACTGGAGCCGTTGGACAGCACCACCAGTGCGCGCGTGGCCGGGGTGGATGCAGCCCAGGCCGCGGCGCTGTGGCAAGGCGGCAGCGCGGTCACGATTCCACGTGGCAAGGACGGTACGCACACGCTTGAGATCACCTTGCCGCGTGCCGTGGCTACCACCGGCCTGGCCGTGGACTGGACAGGCGCGCATGGCGCCACACGGCTGCAGGCACGTGATGCGCAGGGTAGCTGGGTGGAGCTTGCGCGCGATCCGCAGGCCGGTGCACGCCAGCAGAGTTGGCTGGCCGGCACTGCGGCCGTGACCGCCACGGCGCTGCGGCTGACGGTGGAGGGCGACGCGCCACAGGTCGACCGCCTGCGCCTGCTGGGGCCGAAGGCGGTGATGACGCCGATGAAGCGCTACCAGATCGCCGCCAGTGGCGCGCAGCGCGCGTTGTTCCCGGCCTCGCTGCACATGCAGCAGACCTACTGGACTGCGGTCGGCATCCATGCCGGCCGGCAGAAATCGATTTTTGACGAGTACGGCAACATCGAGGCCTTCAAGGGCGCGCCGCTGGTGCAGCCGATCTGGCGCAATGCCGACGGTGTGGCCGCAGGCGCTGCCGACCAACCGGTCCAGCACGCACTGCGCGATGGCTGGAAGCCGATGCCCTCGGCGACGTGGTCGCCACAACCCGAGCTTGAACTGCAGAGCGAGGCATTCGCCGTCGAGCTCGATGGCCAGCCGGTCACCTTCGTGCGTCACCGCCTGCGCAACACCGGCAGTGCGCCCGTCGACGGCACCCTGACCCTGGCGGTGCGGCCGATGCAGATGAATCCGCCGTGGCAGAACGGTGGCCTCTCACCGATCCGCGAGGTCGCCATCGAGGGGCAACGCGTACGCATCAATGGTCGCGCCCTGCTGCAGTCGCTGACGCCGGTGGATACTGCCGGCGCGGCACCATTCGGCCCGGACGGCAGCAGCGAGATCACCGCAGCGATCGCCAACGGCACCTTGCCCGCCGCCACGCAGGCACGCGATACCGATGGCCTGGCCTCCGCAGCGCTGGCCTACCGCGTGCAGCTCGCACCCGGTGCCAGCCGCTCGGTGGTGGTCGCCTTCCCGCTCGGGACCGCCGCCTCGGCCGCGGATGGCGCCCTGCCCGACGCCCCGGCGCCGGATCTGACCGGCGTTCCGCGTGCACCCGATGCCGCCTACGACGCACTGGCCAAACGTGCATCGGACGATTGGCAGGCGCGCCTGGGCCAGGTCGGCTTGCGCCTGCCTGATCCCTCATTGGTGGACATGCTGCGCGCGCAGGCCGCTTACATGCTGATCAACCAGACCGGCCCGGCGATGCAGCCCGGCCCGCGCAACTACAACCGCTCCTTCATCCGCGACGGCATGGCCACCTCGGCGGTGCTGCTGCGCATGGGCGAATCCAAGGTCGCGCGCGACTACCTGGCCTGGTACAGCGAGCACGGCGTGCACGCCAACGGCCTGGTCTCGCCGATCCTCAACGACGACGGCAGCGTCAACACCGGCTTCGGTTCGGATATCGAATACGACAGCCAGGGCCAGTACATCGCCCTGGTCGCCGATGTGGCACGGCTGGATGGCGGCCCGGATTCGGTGCGCGCCTATCTGCCCAAGGTGAAAGCGGCGATGCGCTTCCTGCAGGAACTGCGCGAGCGCACGCTGGTGCCGGGCTATATGGCCAGCCAGCCCGCGCCCGAGCGTTTCGCCGGCATCCTCGCGCCATCGATCAGCCACGAGGGCTACCCGTCGCCCACGCACAGCTACTGGGACGACTACTGGGGCCTGAAGGGCTGGCATGACGGCGCGTGGTTGGCCGAGTCGCTCGGCGATCACGAAACTGCCGCATGGGCGCGCGAACAGTACATCGCCCTGCACGATGCGCTGGCTGCTTCGATCCGCGCCACGATGGCGTGGAAGGGCATCGACTTCATCCCCTCCTCGGCCGACCTCGGTGACGGCGACCCGACCGGCGTCTCGATCGCGCTCGACCCCACCGGCGCGCAGGATGTGCTGCCGGCGGACGCACTGCGCACCACGTTCGCGCGGTATCTGCAGGATGTGCGCAAGCGCGGCGAGCCGGGCGCGTTGTACGCCTACACGCCGTATGAAATCCGCAACGTGCTGAGCTACGTGCATCTGGACCAGCCCGAGGCCGCCGACGAACTGCTGCAGGGCCTGCTGCGCGACCGCCGCCCGCTGGAATGGCAGGTGCTGGCCGAGGTGGTGCATTCGCGCTTGCGCTTCCCGCGCTACCTGGGCGACATGCCGCATACCTGGATCGGTGCGGAGTACGGGCGCACGCTGTTGGGGATGCTCATGCGCGAGGACGATGACGCGCTGTCACTGCTGCCGGGCACCCCGCCGTCGTGGCTGGTTGGTGACGGGCTGGCGGTGGATCGCCTGCCGACCGCCTATGGCACCTTGGCGCTGCAGGCCCGGCAGCGCGATGGCACGCTACAGGTCACGCTGGGCAAGGGCCTGCGCAAGGACACCGCGCTGCGCGTGTGGTGGCCGAGCCGGACGCGCCCGGCGTCCGTGCAGGTGGATGGGCACAACGTCACTGACTACGACGCACGGGGCGTGCTGCTCGAGGCGCCGTTCCGTCGGCTGGAGGCGACGTGGTGATCGAGGACATCCGCCAGCACTGAACTCCAAAGCCGATGACGAACAGCACCAGCCACACCAGCAGCGTGCCGAGTACCACCGGCGCCATCGGTGCCTGCGCGATCGGATGCGAGAGCGGTACGCGAAGGGAAGACCCGATTCAAGCGGTCTTCCTTTTGCTGTCAGGCTGCGCGGGTCAGCCGGGCGATGGACAATGCACCCAGGGTCTGGAAGGTGCCGGGATCAGCGAAGCCCCGCGCGGCCAACATCGCTCCATGCACCGAGGCCATGAAAGCGCGCGCCTCGTCGGCAGCCGGTCTCTGAAGGCGGAATTGCCCGTGCGCGGCCCCCTTCTCCAGCACCATGGTCAGCCAGCCGGTCAGATCGTCGAAGTGCCCGCGCACCTCGTCCACGATCTCCGCCGGCAGCAGGGGCAACTCCGCGGCGAGCATCGCGCAGATGCAGAACGAAGAGGTACCGCCACGGATGCAGCTGGACCAGTAGTCCACGTAGGCGTTGAGTTCACCCAAAGGATCGGCCAGTTGACGGTCCAGAATAGCCAAGCCCTCGCGCGCCTCGGCGCGACTTGACATGCAGGTATTTACCTGCACATTATCGGTCGTGGTGACAGCAATGACGGAAACCGGAATGGACGCAGACAAGGTGTTCAAGGCATTGGGCGATCCGGCCCGGCGAAAACTGCTGGATGCGCTCTGCGAGACCAATGGCCAGTCTTTGGGGCAGCTGTGTACGCACCTGGAGATGGCGCGGCAATCGGTCACCCAACACCTGGGCCTGCTGGAAGACGCCAACCTGATCAGTACGGTCAGGCGCGGCCGCGAAAAGCTGCACTTCATCAACCCCGTGCCCTTGCATGAGGTTTACGAGCGGTGGGTACGCAAGTTCGAGCACCAACGGCTCAGCCTGCTGCATGACCTGAAAAAGGAACTCGAAGGAGAATGACCATGTCCACAGCGTCCACACGCTTCATCCATGTGATCTATATCGCCTCCAGCGCCGAGAAAGTGTTCGACGCCATCACCCGGCCGGAGATCGCCCGCACCTACTGGGGCCACGAGAACGTATCGGACTGGACGCCCGGTTCGCGCTGGCAGCACGTGCGGGCCAACGAGACGCGGCAGGTCGAGCTGGTCGGCGAGGTGGTTGAAAGCACCCCGCCCTCGCGCCTGGTCATCACCTGGGCGGCGGCATCGCAGGCGGACGACCCGCAGCGGTACAGCAGGGTGACCTTCGATATCGTGCCGTATGACGGCATGGTGCGGCTCACCGTGACGCACGACGACCTGGAACCGGGCAGCAGCATGGACAGCGGCATCCGGAGCGGCTGGCCGCTGGTGCTGTCCAGCCTGAAATCGCTGCTTGAAACCGGCAAAGGAATGGATGTATTCGCCAGGCCGCTGCCCTGAGCGGCGCAGGAACGTCACAGAAAAAGGGCGCCCGAGGCGCCCTGTTCCGTTAACTATGCTGGCAACGGCGCGCCGTGCGCCGCGCCATGATCAAACCCCACCCTCCTGCTCATGCAGGGTGATCAGCGATTCCATCAGATCCTCGTCCGCACTGGCACAGACGGCCAGCAGTACCGCTTCCTCGCAGCCGGTATCGACGATGTAGGCGTGGCCCATCTGGCTGTCGATGTAGATGCCCTGCCCGGTTTCCAATACCACCGGATCGTAGAACTCGGTGTGGACCTGGATGCGGCCTTCCATCACGTGCACGTACTCCTCGCCCGGGTGGCGGACCAGCTCACCGAACTCGGCGGTGGTCTTGGCCCGCACCTTGGTGAGGATCGGGATCATCCGCTTGCGTCGCAGTTCGGTGCACAGGTAGTAGTAATCGTAGTTGTCGGTCTGCACCCGCAGCGCTTTGTCGAGCGAGCCGAGGCTGCGCCGCGCGGTGACCGGCTTGGGCGCGCTGTCGGTCTCCGGCTCGGAGAACAGCTCGGACATGCGCAGGTTCAAGCGCTGGGACAGGTGCTGAAGCTTGTCGTAGGTCAAGGTCAAGCGGTCATGCTCGATCTTGGACAACGTGGACAGCGGAATTTCGGTGTGCTCGCTCATTTCCTTGAGCGTCCATCCCTGGCGGGTGCGCAGACCGCGCAGCAGGGTTCCGAGCGTCGGGCTTTTGGGGCTCATCGACAGGACCTTTGGGCTATTGCTGGTGAAGTTGCCGATACGATACTACGTAGAGATGAATGCCATCCTGATCAGGATGCTTTCTTGTCGCGTTCGCCGCCTTAAGCGCTACTCTGCGCCCTGAAAACGTTCTCATTGCCCGAAGAACGGCCTGCGCAGGGCGTCCAAACGACACATTCATCCCGGTTGGCGCGATCCAACCACGATCACGCGCATTTGACATTTCTCTGATCAGGAATATTGTTGTCTGATTGAGATGGTTTGAAGGGGATCGTCACATGCGTGCGTTGTCAGGGCTTGTCGGCTTGTGCTGTGGGCTGTTGCTGTCTTTCCAGGCCGACGCACAGCGGCCACCCTCCCCACCCCAGGCGCCAACACCGCCTGCCGGCGTGGATTCCGTTGCCCGGCTGACCGCCGATGATGCGACCACCTGGCTGGATGGCTTCATGCCGTATGCCATCGCGCGGGGCGATATCGCCGGTGCGGTGGTCACGGTGGTCAAGGACGGCAAGATCCTGGTCCGCCGCGGCTACGGCGTCTCCGATGTGGCCAAGCAGACGCCGGTGGATCCGGACCGCACGCTGTTCCGGATGGCCTCGGTCTCCAAGCTGATGACCTGGACCGCGGTGATGCAGCTGGTGGAAGCCGGCAAACTGGATCTGGACGCGGACATCAACCAGTACTTGGATTTCAAGGTGCCCGAACGCGGCCTGCCGATCACGCTGCGCCAGCTGATGACGCACACCGGTGGCTTCGAGGCCAACATCAAGTACATGTGGACCAGCGAGGCGGTCGCCGAAGCCGGTGGCATCGAACTGGGGCCGTACCTCAAGCGCCGCGTGCCGGCGCAGATCTTCCCGCCGGGCACCGTGCCGGCGTACTCGAACTACGGCACCAGCCTGGCTGGCTACATCGTCGAGCGCGTGTCAGGCCAGCCCTTCGCCGAGTATGTCGAGCAGCACATCTTCGTGCCGCTGCAGATGCAGCACGCCAGCTTCCGCCAGCCGTTGCCGCCGGCGCTGCGTGCCCTGGTCACCAAGGGCTATGCCTTGGGATCAGGCAAGCCGCGTGAGTTCGAAGTGACCCCGTCCGCGCCTGCCGGTGCGCTGTCGGCCACCGGCAGCGACATGGCGCGCTTCATGATCGCGCACCTCAGTGCCGCCGGCGGTCACGACACCGCCATTTTGAAGGCGGCGACCAGCCAGCTGATGCTGACACCGCAGACCCGCTTCGCGCCGCCGCTGAACACCATGGCGCTCGGCTTCTACGAGATCGATGTCAACGGCCAGCGCGTGGTGTCGCACGCCGGTGACACCTACTCGTTCCACTCGCAGCTGTTCCTGTTCCGCGATCACGATGTCGGCCTGTTCGTCTCGCTCAACAGCGCTGGCGCCAATGGCATCACCGGCCCGATCCGGCGTGAACTGCTGGAGAACTTCGCTGACCGCTACTTCCCAGCGGATGCCCCGGCCCCGGCGGCGGCCGTCGACGCGGTGCTGGCCAAGGCGCAGGCACGCCAGCTGGCGGCACCGAGCTACCTCGATTCGCGTCGCGCCGAGACCGGCATCGGCCGTACCGGCATCCTCACCCAGACGCGTCTGGAAGCCCTCGACGATGGCAGCCTGCGCTTGCCGCGCCTGAAGCAGCCCAACGGGCAGCCGACCACCTTCAAGCCGATCGGCCCGTGGCTGTGGCAGGCGAACAACAGCGAACTGCGCCTGGCCGCCATCCTCAAGGACGGCACGCCGGTCGGCTTCGCGGTGGATTCGTCCTCCCCGTTCAACGTGTTCCTGGCCGCGGAAGGCTACCGCTCGGCGCTGTGGCTCAAGCCGTTGCTGACCGCTGCTGTGGCGGTGTTGGCCCTGGCCGCGCTGGCGTGGCCGATCGCCGCGTTCGTCCGCCGCCGCCATGGCCGCGTGCTGGGCTGGCCGCGCAGCACCGTGCTGGCCTATCGCCTGAGCCGCGCCGCCTGCTGGCTCCTGCTGCTGGTGCCTGCCGCCGCGATGGCCGTGATGGCCTGGGCGTCGGCCGATTTCGCGCGCCTGGATGATCGTCTGGATCCGGCGGTGATCGGGCTGGGCATCGCCACGGTGATCGCGATCATCGGCGGGATCGGCGCAACGGCCTGGAACCTGGTGCAGACGGTCCGCGCTGGACGCGGCTGGCTGGCGCGCCTGTGGGCCGCGCTGCTGCTGCTGTCGGCCTGCGTGCTCGCTTACGCCCTGGTCCTGATGGGCCTGGCCGACTTCGCTCTCAACTACTGACCCATGGCCCCGCCATGGGGCTGGAGACATCCTGTGAAACTGACCCTGCAGATCGACTCGCTTGCGTTGCTGGCCCCGTTCCGGATCAGCGGTTATGTGTTCGAAAACGCGCCGGTACTGCGCGTGGAACTGGAAGAGGACGGCCATCGCGGCCGTGGCGAAGCCAGCGGCGTGTACTACTTCAATGACACGCCCGAGCAGATGCTGGCCACGCTGGAACTGCTGCGTGCGCGAATCGAAGCCGGCATCACCCGTGCCGAACTGCAGCAGTTGCTGCCCCGCGGCGGTGCGCGCAACGCGCTGGACTGCGCGCTATGGGATCTGGAAGCAAGCCGCACCGGCAAGCATGCCTGGGCACTGGCCGGGCTCTCGCAGACCCGGCCGCTGCTGACCACCTGGACGCTCGGCGCCGATGACCCGGCGACGATGCAGTCGATCGCCACCGGCCGCTATGCGCCGGCCAAGGCACTCAAGCTCAAGCTCAGCGGTGACCTGGATATCGACATCGAGCGCGTGCGCGCGGTGCGCAAAGTGCGCCCGGATGTGTGGATGGGTGTGGACGCCAACCAGGGCTACAGCGTGGATGTGCTCGATGCGCTGATTCCGGTGCTGCTGGAGAACGACATCAAGCTGCTGGAGCAGCCGCTGCCGCGCGGTCGCGAAGCCGAGCTCAAGGGCTTTGCGCGGCCGCTGCCGTTCGCCGCCGACGAGAGTGTGCAGGACGTTTCCGAGATCGAAGCGCTGGCAGGCCTGTTCGACGTCATCAACATCAAGCTCGACAAGGCCGGCGGCCTCACCGAAAGCCTGGCGATGGTCGGCAAGGCACGCTCGTTGGGCATGCAGGTGATGGTCGGCAACATGATCGGCAGCAGCTGGGCGATGGGTCCGGCCTTCATCGTGGGCCAGCATTGCGACGTGGTGGATCTGGATGGCCCGCTGTTCCTGCGCGACGACCGCGTGCCAGGCCTGCGTTACGACGAGGGCCTGGTGCATTGCGAAGATGCCGTGTGGGGCAAGGGAGTGCAGGCATGAGTCTCTGGCGCCCCCTGATCTCCGGCCTGCTGCTGGCCTCCACCGCCGCGTTCTCGCCGCTGCATGCGCAGGCACCCACGCCCGTCGCGGTGCCCGCCGCACCTATGGCTGCCGAGACGCCGGACACCATCACGCCCGCACCGGCTGCCACCGGCACCCTGGATGCGGCCCGCGTCGATACGTTCCTGGATGGCCTGGTGCCCTATCTGATGGCGCAGGGCGATCTCGCCGGCGCCGTGGTGACGGTGGTCGAGAACGGCAAGGTCGTCACCGAGCGCGGCTTTGGCTTCTCCGATGTTGAAAAGCGCACGCCGGTGGATCCCAAGACCACCCTGTTCCGCCCGGGCTCGATCTCCAAGCTGTTCGTCTGGACCGCGGTGATGCAGCTGGTGGAACAGGGCAAGCTGGACCTGGACACCGACATCAACACCTACCTGGACATCAAGGTCCCGGCCAAGGGTGAGCCGATCACGCTGCGCCAGATCATGACCCACACCAGCGGTCTGGAAGAGCGCATGCGCTACCTGATCGTGCTGGGCCCAGATCATCCGGCCAACCGCGACAACTACCTCAAGGAATGGGTGCCCAACCAGATCTCCGCACCGGGCACCACGCCGGCGTATTCCAACTACGCCACCGGCATCGCCTCGTACATCGTCGAGCGGGTCAGCGGCCAGCGCTTCGAGGATTACGCCAGGCAGCACATCCTGCAGCCGCTGGACATGCAGTACGCCAGCTTCGAACAGAAGCTGCCGGCCGAGCTGCTGCCGCACGCCGCCAAGGGCTATCTGCTGGGCTCGGGCAAAAGCTACCCGGCCGAGAAGAACACCGCGCCGGGCGTGGGCGGTCTGTATGCCTCCGGCTCGGCGATGGCACGCTTCATGATGGCCACGCTCAATCATGGTGAGCTCGACGGCCAGCGCATCATGCGCGCCGAGACCAACGCACAGATGCTGACCCCGCAGCCGGCGATCCTGCCGCATCTGCCGCGCATGGCCCTGGGCTGGATGGCCTCGGACACCGGCGGCTACGACACGCGCTCGCACGGCGGCACGATGCTGTTCTTCTACTCGTGGCTGTGGATGATTCCGGAACGCAACATCGGCGTCTTCGTGTCCACCAACAGCGTGGGGCGTGATGCGGCCGGTTCTGCCCTGCGCGCCCAGGTGTGGGAGCGCTTCGTCGAGAATTTCCTGCCGACCCTGCCGATCGAACGTGCCGGCCCGGGCGTCGATGCTGCGATGGCGCGCGAGCACGCCGCTGCGCTGGCCGGGACGAGCTGGCAGAGCACGCGTCGCTCGGACAGTTCGTATCTGCGCATGCTGACGCTGTTCGCACCGATCCGTGTGCACCCGCAGGAGGACGGCACGATCACCGTCGATGGCCAGAAGGGCCTCAACGGCCAGCTGCTGCGCTGGCGCGAGGTGTCGCCGTGGTTGTGGCAGCAGGAAAACGGCCGCGGCCTGTTGGAAGTGAAGGTCAAGGACGGCCGGCCGGTGTACTTCTCCGGTGGCCCGTTCGCCTCGGTGTTCGGCTTTGAACCGATTCCGGGCTGGCGTTCGCCGGCGTGGCTGCGCCCGGCGCTGTTCGTCGCGCTGGGGTTGCTGACGCTGTCGGCCGTGCTGCGCATCGGGGGCGTGTTCGTGCGCCGCTACTACCGTGTCAGCGCGCCGGCAGAACGCCGCGGCCTGCGCTGGCTGCAGACGCTGTCGATCACCACGCAGCTGGGCACCGTCGTGGCCTGGGCGCTGTACGTGAAATCGATCGCTGGCCCGGGCGCGATCTCCTCGTACACCAACGGGCCGTTGATCCTGGTGCAGGCGTTGTCCTGGCTCAGCGTTATCGCCGCCCTCGCACTGGTCTGGGTGGCCGTCCGCGCGCCGGCCAGCTGGCCGCGCGTGCGCCGCTACGGTGCCTGGGTCGTCGCACTGGCAGGCCTGGTGGTGGCGTTCGTCGCCGTTACCCAGCGCCTGATCAGCACCGGCCTGCAGATCTGACCCCCGGACGCCCTGCCCCATGACCCTCGATGCACCGCGCAAGGCCTGGTTCGGGCAACCGCCCGGCCTGACCATCCTGTTCCTCACCGAGATGTGGGAGAAGTTCTCCTACTACGGCATGCGGGCGCTGCTGGTCTATTACATGACCAAGCAGCTGCTGTTCTCGCAGGAACAGGCCTCGATGGTCTATGGCCTGTACACGGCGCTGGCCTACCTCAGCCCGGTGTTCGGCGGCATGCTCGCCGATCGCTGGCTGGGCAAGCGGCGTGCGGTGATCCTGGGCGGGGCGATCATGGCGTTCGGCCACTTCCTGATGGCCTTCGATGCGCTGCTGTACCCGGCGTTGCTGGCGATCGTGCTCGGCAACGGCCTGTTCCTGCCGACCCTGCCCGGCCAGGTCGGCGATCTGTACCAGCGCGATGATCCTCGCCGTGGCTCGGCGTTCAATGTGTACTACGTGGGCATCAACCTCGGTGCGTTTCTCGCCCCGCTGATCTGCGGCACGCTGGGTGAGGTGTATGGCTGGCACGTTGGCTTTTCCGCGGCCGGCATCGGCATGCTGCTCGGCCTGGTGATCTACATCACCGGCCGCCGCCATCTGCCGCCGGACCCGCCGCGCAGCGAGCGCGCCACACTGCCCTTCTCCGCCCTGTGGCAGCCGGCCTACCGCCCGCTGCTGCAGGTGATGGCGATGATTGCCGGCTTGATCGTGGTGTTCCGCCTGGCCTACGAGCAGATCGGCAACACCATTGCGATCTGGCTCGATACCGGCGTGGACCGCGTGCTCACAGCCGATTTCACCCTGCCGATGACCTGGTTCTTCTCGCTCAACCCCCTGCTGGTGTTCCTGATCACGCCGATGCTGGTGCAGCACTGGACCCGCCAGGCCCGGAACGGTCGCGAGCCGGCCGCACTGACCAAGATGGCGATCGGTGCTTCGGTGGTCGGCCTGTCCTTTGCACTGGTGGCGATGCTGGGCGGTGAACCGTCGGCCAAGGTTGGCTGGCTGTGGGCCGTCCTGTTCTTTGCGATCTTCACCTTCGGCGAGCTCTTCATCCTGCCGGTGGGGCTGGGCCTGTTCGCACGGCTGGCACCGGTTGGCTTTGGTGCCACGATCATCGCGTTCTGGTTCCTGGCCTCGTTTGGCGGCAACCTGCTGGCCGGCGCGGTCGGCACGCTGTGGTCAACGCTTTCCAGTGCGGTGTTCTTCTCGTTGATGGCCGGCACCTGCATGCTTGTTGCGATGCTGCTGCTGCGCCTGGAGCGACGTGCCCGGCCGTTGCTCGCCGGCAATGCTGCACCTGCACCACAGAATGCCGCCCCGGCCGACGGTGCCGTGACATCGGGTTGAGCCCGCAGCGTTGAGCATGGCCATCGGCCGCGACGACGATCGCGGTCGATCGCAACCCGTTTCCCGGCGTACGCCCCCGGGACAGATCAGAACACCCGACAACGCAGTTCGGCATCCGCTGAATTGCTGCAGCGCAATAATCCGCAATGGGATTATGTTTTCTGATTAAGCTTGACAGATACCTGATCAGGCTAAATATTCCTTACATAGGATTTGTAGGGATGTCGAAATGCCCGATCAGTTTCCGCACGACCCCAGCCTCCGCGCCCATCGCGCCGCTGGCCAGCAGCACGGCCTTGCACCTGCCAACGCCCGTGGTCTGCCGCTTTCCTCCCCCACGCCCCCCCCCTGACCGACGTGCCAACCCGGCGCGGCTTCGACAGCGCGCGCCTCCACACCCCTCCACGGCTGTTACCGCCGTGCACGGCCGTCGTTTTTCCTGCCTGACCCCGTTCCTGATTCCGGAGAGCCCGCCACATGCGCAAGCCGATGAAACGTTCGATCCTCGCCTCCACCGTCACCCTGTGCTGCATGGGCCTTGCCACCGCGGCGATGGCCCAGGATGCCGACGCCGATGGCAGCCGCAGCACACCCGATGTGGTGGAGCTTGATCGCGTGGTGGCGACCGCACAGAAGCGTGCCGAGAACGTGATGGAGGTGGCGGCCGGCGTCAGCGTGATCAGCGAAGAACGTCTCGAGGCGTTCGGCGCCACCCGCCTGAACGACTTCGCCGCCTACGTGCCGGGCTTCCAGGTGGACAGCGGCGGCGCACCGGGCCAGACCACGATGGCACTGCGCGGTGTCGCGCCCCTCGGCGGCGGCTCGATCATCGGCACCTACATCGATGACACCCCGATCGGCCCGAGCAGCAACAAGCAGCGCGCGACCACCTATGCACTGGATCTGCTGCCGTATGACATCCAGAGCGTGGAAGTGCTGCGCGGCCCGCAGGGCACGCTGTACGGCGCCAGCTCGATGGGCGGCCTGTTCAAGTACATCACCAAGGCGGCCGATCCGGATGGCTTCGAGTTCCGCGCCGGCATGGACGTCAATGCCACCAAGGAAGCGGGCGACGTGGGCACCGGTGTGCGCACCTCGTTCAACGTGCCGCTGATCGAAGGCAAGCTGGGCCTGCGCGCGAGCCTCTCGCGCCAGGGCACGCCCGGCTATGTGGATCAACCCGACCTCACCGGCGAGGACGCCAAGGACAGCAATGGCTACTACCAGCTGGCCTCCCGCCTGGCGCTGACCTGGCGCATCAGCGACACCGCCAACCTGCGCGTGCAGGCGCTCTCGCAGATCGTGGATGCCGACAACTCCAGTGCGGTGGGCCTGACTTATCCCACGCTGGAGCCGATCCGCGGCCCGCTCGAAGGCATCCTCCAGCGCGCTACGCCGTACCGGATGGAAACCGACTACTACTCGGCGATCCTGGACTGGGATCTGGGCAACGTCGATTTCGTCTCCGCCACCAGCTTCTCCGAAACCCGCATGGACGAAGTGCAGGATTCCACGCTGGTCTATGGCGTGGCCTGGCCGCTGCTGACCCCGTACCCGGCCGGCCAGGCGCAGTTCGATGTCTTCCTCGGCACGCGCAAGTGGACCCAGGAGTTCCGCCTGAACTCCAAGGAGAACGAGCGCTTCGAATGGTTGCTCGGCACCTTCTTCACCGGCGAGAAAAACACCAACCGCCAGCAGGTGAGCGCCTACGATGCCAACGGCATCCCGCTGCCGTTCAACCCCGGCACCGCCAGCCTGCCCGGCACCTATGACGAGCAGGCGATCTTCGCCGACGTCACCTACAAGTTCAGCCCACGCTTCGATGTCTCCGCCGGTGTGCGGCACGCGCGCAACCAGCAGGATTTCGAACAGCACAGCATCGGCCTGCTGTACGGCCCGCGGCCGATCGATCTGGCCGACTCCGCCGATGACAGCGTGACCACGTGGAAGCTGGCCTCGCGCTGGCACCTCAACGACAGCGCGATGATCTACGCGCGCTACGCCACCGGCTACCGCCCGGGCGGACCGAACGTCTCGACCTCCGGCGTGGTGCCGATGACCAAGGCCGACACGCTGGACAACGTCGAGCTCGGCTTCAAATCGCACTTCTGGGACCGCCGCGCGATGATCGATCTGGCGTTGTTCCGGATCGACTGGGACGACATCCAGGTGCGTGTCTCCGAGAACGGCCTGAGCTGGATGGGCAATGCCGGCAGCGCGCGCAGCCAGGGCGCGGAACTGAGCTTCATGGTCCGCCCGGCCGAGCGCCTGACGATCGGCCTCAATGCGGCCTACATCGATTCGAAGATCGGGGATGTACCGCCTTCCAGCGGACTGGTGTCCGGCAGCCGGATGCCGATGACACCGCGCCTGAGCTGGTCGAGCACGATCGACTACGACTTCGATGTGAGCGACCAGTGGCAGGGCCGGGTCGGTGCTGGCTACCGGGTCACCGGCGAGCGCGTGGCCGGCGCGTACGACATCGACAGCTACAACGCGCTGGACCTGCATGCCGAGCTGACCAACATGACCTGGACCGTCCGCCTGTATGCCCGCAACGCCACCGACGAACGCGCGTACGTCTCCACCGGCGCCGTGCGGGACGCGCTGAACCGCTACGTCGCGGTGACCGGCGTGCCACTGCAGCCCCGCACGATCGGCATGTCGATCGACTACCGCTACTGAGTGCCGTAGCGCCGAGCCCGGCGGCGCGCATGCCGTCGCCGGGCCCACCGGCGGAAGAGACTAAAGGATTATCCTGATTGGGTTGCATATTCTCTGATTAGGACTTATACAGATCCAACCAGGTCTAACAACTGCGAGCCCCTCGTCGTGAATGCCTCCCCTCTCTTCTCTCCCCCGACTACTGGATCCCTCATGAGTGCAACGCCCACCGCTGCCGTACAGGCCCTCGCCGCCCTCCCCCAGCCGTACCTGCTGTTCCTGGGCGATACCACCGAAGCGGGCTTCGCCAAGACCGCGATCGGCCTGCACGACTGGGCGCCGGAAGTGTGCGTGGCCGAGTGGAGCCTGCCCGGCTGCCCGATCACCACCGGCCTGCCGAGCATGACCCCGGCGCAGGCGCGCGCCGCTGGTGCCCGTGCGATGGTGATCGGCGTGGCCAACGGCGGTGGGGTGATTCCGCCGCAGTGGCTGCCGGCGCTGGTGGACGCACTGGAGAACGGCCTGGACCTGGTCAGCGGCATGCACCAGAAGCTGGGTGACATTCCGGAACTGGCTGCGGCGGCCGAACGCCACGGGCGCGAACTGATCAACGTGCGCGTACCGCCGCGCGGCATTCCGGTCGGCAACGGCCGCAAGCGCACCGGCAAGCGCGTGCTGACCGTCGGCACCGACTGCGCGCTGGGCAAGAAGTACACCGCGCTGGCGCTGGCACGCGGCCTGCGTGGGCTCGGCGTGGATGCCGACTTCCGCGCCAGCGGCCAGACCGGCATCCTGATCGCCGGCAGCGGCATTCCGATGGACGCGGTGGTCGCCGATTTCTCGGCCGGTGCCGCCGAACTGCTGAGCCCGAACGCGGCCGACGATCACTGGGATGTCATCGAAGGCCAGGGCTCGCTGTTCCACCCCGCCTACGCCGGTGTCAGCCTCGGTCTGCTGCACGGCAGCCAGCCCGATGTGTTCGTGGTCTGCCACCAGCCGGGGCGCAAGCACGTGCTGGGGTATCCGGACTATCCGCTGCCCTCCATCGAGGACGTGATCGCATTGACCGTGCAGCTGGGGCGCCGTACCAATCCTGATATCCGCTGCGTCGGCGTCAGTCTCAACACCCATGGCATGACCGACGCCGCGGCGGCCGCCGCCTGTGCCGAAGTCAGCGCGCGTCTTGGTCTGCCGGTGGCCGACCCGATGCGGCAAGATGGGGAATTCAACCGTTTGCTGGAGGCCTGCATCGCATGAAGATGACATCCCGTACCTTGAGCCTGTGCGTTGCCGCATTGCTGGGCCTGAGCCCGCTCGCCGCGTTCAGCGCCAGCAAGACCAGCCCGGTGGAAACCGAAGTCGCGCGCCTGGCCACCCTGATCGACGGCAAGGTCGGTGTCTCGGCGTGGCGCCTGGATGGCAAGGGCGAGCAGGTCCATCTGAATCCCGACGAAGCATTCCCGATGGCCAGCACGTTCAAGGTCGCGGTCGCGGCGGTGATCCTGACCAAGGTCGACGCCGGCGAGCTGGCGTTGACCACGATGGTGCCGGTGCCGAAATCGTTCTACGTCGATTCGGAAGTGATCGCCGATCGCTTCATCCATGACGGTGTGAGCCTGTCGGTGCACAACCTGCTGGAAGTGATGCTGACCCAGAGCGACAACACCGCCACCGACGTGCTGGTGGCGCAGGCCGGCGGACCGGCCGCGGTCACCGCCTGGCTGCGCGCACAGGGCATCGAAGGCCAGCGTCTGGATCGCAACACCCGCCAGCTGCTGAGCGACATCTTCGGCCTCGGCGATGAGCCGCTGACCAAGGAACGCGTCGCCGAACTCACCCTCGATCCCGAGGTCGTCAAGCGCACCAAAGCCGGCAACGAAGCCTTCGACAAGGATCCGCGCGACACCTCCACGCCGCGTGCGATGTCGACCCTGTTGACCAGGCTGTTCACCGGCAAGGCGCTGAGCCCGGCCAGCACCGAGGTGCTGGTGCAGATCATGGAACGTTGCCGGACCTGCAGTGCACGCCTGCGGGGCAGCCTGCCGCCGGGCACCAAGGTGGCCGACAAGAGCGGCACCGTGGCCGGCACCGTCAACGATGTGGGCGTGGTCACCCTGCCCGATGGCAGCCAGTTTGCGATTTCCGTGTTCGTCAAAGCCAGCAATGCCCCGCGCAGCGAACGTGAGCGTGTGATCGCCGAGATCGCCCGCACCGTGCGCGACTTCTACCTGCTGCAGCCCACGGCCGCCCGCAAGTGACCGCCGCCGCCAGCCGGTTCCAGCGGTATCTGTTGCCCGGTCTGGCGTTCAAGTCGGCCGTGATCGGTGGCGGCTACGCCACCGGCCGTGAGCTGGCGGAGTTTTTCCTGCCATCGGGCCCCTGGGGCGGCCTGGCGGCGATGGTGTTGTCGATGCTGATCTGGAGCGTGATCTGCATCCTGACGTTCCTGTTGGCACGGGCGATCCGTGCCAACGACTACCGCACCTTCTTCCGGCATCTGCTCGGCCGTGGCTGGTGGACCTTCGAGGTGGCCTACCTGGCACTGATCGTGGTGGTGCTGGCCGTGTTCGGCGCCGCCGCCGGCGAACTGGCCGCGACCATGTTCGGCTGGCCACGGATCGTGGGCACCCTGCTGCTGGTGGCGATCATCACCGGCGTGGTGCAGGCCGGCACCAACGCCGTCGAGCGCATGTTCAAGTTGATGTCGGCCTTCATGTATCTGGTCTACGCCATTGCCGCGTGCCTGATCCTGTACCGTTTCGGCGGCGGCGCCATGGCACAGCTCTCCAACACCCATGAACTGGGCAAGGACTGGGTGCTCAACGGCGTGACCTACGCCGGTTACAACATGTTCGCGGCGGTCTCGATCCTGCTGGTGGTGCGCCACCTGCTGTGCCGGCGCGATGCGGTGATCGCAGGCGCCCTGGCCGGCCCGTTGGCGATCCTGCCGGCGATCGTGTTCTACGTCTGCATGATCGCGTTCCTGCCGGACATCGCCGACGCGCCGCTGCCATCGGACCTGATGCTCGGCCAGCTCGGCCTGCCGTGGTTCCAGCTGTTGTTCCGCCTGATGATCATGGTGGCCCTGGTCGAAACCGGCGTCACCCTGATGGCCTCGGTGGACGGCCGCATCAGCGTCAACTGGAAAGAACGCACCGGCGCCGCACCCAGCCGCGGCATGCGCGTGGCAATCATCGCCGCGGTGCTGCTGATGGCCGTGTTCCTCGCCGATGGCATCGGCCTGGTCGCACTGATCGCGAAGGGCTACCGGCTGCTGGCCTACGCCATCCTGGCCACGTATGTGGTGCCGTTGCTGGCGTACTCGGCGTGGCAGATCTGGACACGCCGCGGGCAGGCGTTCACTGCGCCGGCGGGCGAGCTGCCCGATCCGCGCGCTGCGCTGGCCGACGCCATCGGCGCTCATCCGCCACAGGCGAAGACCAGGAACTGATGCAGTGCGCGTGCCGGCGCGGACAGGTCTTCGTCCGGGCGCCAGACCAGGCCGACTTCCATCGGCGGTACCGCATCGGTGAGGGTGCGTACGTCGATCCGGCGCCCCTCCAGCGACCACGGCCGATAGACCATGTCCGACAGGATGCTGACCCCGAAGCCGTAGGCGACCATGCCGCGCAGCGCTTCCAGCGACGAGGTGCGGAACACCACGTTGGGTTCGCGCCCGACCGAGCGCCAGTAGCGCATCGCCGACTCCTGCCCTTCGTCCACCATCAGCATGATGTACGGATACGGCTCCACGTCGGCCGGGCTGATCACCGGCAGTTGCAGCAGTGGATGCGACTCGGCCAGCCACAGCTGGCGGCGCGAGCGGATCAGCACCTGGCGCCGCAGCACGTAGGGCTCGGCCATGTTGGAAATGATGCACAGGCCGAAATCGAGCTCACCGCTGCTGACGCCCTGTTCGATCGCGGCGCGGTCCATGTCGACCAGATCCACTTCCACCTGCGGGTAGGAGCGCTTGAAGCGCGCCAGCAGGCTCGGCAGGAAGTAGCCCAGCACCGTGTAGGAGGCGCCGATCCTCACCCGGCCCGGCAGCGTGTTGGCCAGGAACATCGGCTCGCTGAGCGCGTCCTGCAGCGTATCCAGGATGTGCCGCACATGCTGGTGGAAGCGGTGCCCCTCCGCGGTCAGCCCCACACCGTGCGGCATGCGGTCGAACAGCTTCAGCCCCAGCGATGCTTCCAGCTGGGCAACCGCGGTGGTGATGACCGACTGGGAAACGTGCAGCTTGCGCGCAGCCTGCGAAAACTGCCCCAACTCGGCCGCTTCGGCAAAGTACCGCAGCTGGCGCAGGGTCATGTTGGCTGGGATTTGCATGCACGGGCTCCCGCGGAATGAGGATATCTGAATAAACAATACCTCATACGCAATTAAACAAATTTACGATAAGCCGCTGTGCCTCTAGACTTCACACTGGGTGCAATGCGCCATGGCCCCAGCCGCCTTGCAAGCGCTGGCCCTTACCCGCTTCGCGACGAGATCCTGACCGGATGTCGGCGCGCCAACATCGCCATTACCGTTGCCCCCCGCCTGCGGTATGCCTGTAGCTCCATGACCCAAGCCCAGCGAGGCCCCTGACATGTCATCACCCCAGATCCCCGCCACGCGTGAACCGTTGCGTTTGCACGTGCCCGAGCCCAGCGCCCGTCCCGGCGAGGCCACCGACTTTTCCTATCTGAAGCTGAGCCCCGCCGGCGCGGTCGACAAACCGCCCGTGGATGTGAGCGCCAGCCAGACCGCACCGCTGCCCGGCCAGTTGATCCGCGTGCTGGATGACAACGGCGACGCCGTGGGCCCGTGGGCCGCCGACATCGACGACGCGGTGCTGCTGCGTGCCATGCACGCCATGCTCAAGACGCGCGCCTATGACGCCCGCATGCTGATCGCCCAGCGCCAGAAGAAGACCTCCTTCTACATCCAGTGCCTGGGTGAGGAAGCCATCGCGGTCGGCCAGACCCTGGCGCTGCGCGATGACGACATGCAGTTCCCGACCTACCGCCAGCAGGGCATCCTGGTCACCAAGGAAGTCTCGCTGGTCGACATGATCTGCCAGGTGCTGTCCAACGCGGCCGACCCGCTGAAGGGCCGCCAGCTGCCGATCATGTATTCGTACAAGGATTACGGCTTCTTCTCGATCTCCGGCAACCTGACCACCCAGTACATCCAGGCGGTGGGCTGGGCGATGGCCTCGGCGATCAAGGGCGACACCCGCATCGCCACCGCATGGGTGGGTGATGGCGCGACCGCCGAAGGCGACTTCCACGCCGCGCTGACCTTCGCGCACGTGTACCGCGCACCGGTCGTGCTCAACGTGGTCAACAACCAGTGGGCGATCTCCACCTTCCAGGCCATCGCCGGCGGTGAGAACACCACCTTCGCCGCACGCGGCGTGGGCTACGGCATTCCGTCGCTGCGTGTGGACGGCAACGATCTGCTGGCCGTGTACGCCGCCTCGCGCTGGGCCGCCGAACGCGCCCGCAGCAACCTGGGCCCGACCCTGATCGAGTGGGTGACCTACCGAGCCGGCCCGCATTCGACCTCGGATGATCCCTCCAAGTACCGCCCGGCCGATGATGCCCAGCACTTCCCGCTCGGCGATCCGATCGACCGCCTGAAGCAGCACCTGATCAAGCGCGGCCTGTGGAGCGAGCAGCAGCACGACGAACTGCGCACCGAACTGGATGCCGAGGTCCTGCGTGCCCTCAAGGAAGCCGAAACCCATGGGTTGCTCGGCAGCGACAACCGTCCCGGCGCGGCCCTCATGTTCGAAGACGTCTACAAGGACATGCCCGAACACCTCCGTCGCCAGCGTCAGCAGTTGGGAGTCTGAACACATGAGCGGGATTGAACAGAACAACACCGGCGGCACGCCGATGACCATGATCCAGGCGCTGCGCTCGGCGATGGACGTGATGCTGGAACGCGACGACAACGTGGTGGTCTTCGGCCAGGACGTGGGCTACTTCGGCGGCGTGTTCCGCTGCACCGACGGCCTGCAGACCAAGTACGGCAAGCAGCGCGTGTTCGATGCGCCGATTTCCGAGAACGGCATCGCCGGCGCGGCGATCGGCATGGCCGCTTACGGCCTGCGCCCGGTCGCCGAGATCCAGTTCGCCGATTACATCTACCCGGCCTACGACCAGATCGTCTCCGAAGCGGCGCGCATGCGCTATCGCTCCGGCGGCAGCTTCACCTCCTCGCTGGTGTTCCGCACCCCGTGCGGCGGTGGCATCTACGGTGGCCAGACCCACAGCCAGAGCCCGGAGGCGATCTTCGCCCACGCCACCGGCCTGCGCACCGTCATGCCGTCCAACCCGTACGACGCCAAGGGCCTGCTGATCGCCTCGATCGAGAACGACGATCCGGTGATCTTCCTGGAGCCCAAGCGCCTGTACAACGGCCCGTTCGACGGTCACCACGACCGCCCGGTCACCGCGTGGTCCAAGTACCCGGACAATCTGGTGCCGGAGGGCTACTACAACGTGCCGCTGGACAAGGCCGCCATCGCCCGCGAAGGCAAGGCACTGACGATCATCACCTACGGCACCACCGTGTGGGTGGCCAAGGCCGCCGCTGAAGATGCCGGGATCGATGCCGAAGTGATCGACCTTCGCAGCCTGTGGCCGCTGGACCTGGACGCCATCGTCAACTCGGTCAAGAAGACCGGCCGCTGCATCGTGCTGCACGAAGCCACCCGCACCTGCGGCTTCGGCGCCGAACTGGTCGCGCTGGTGCAGGAGCATTGCTTCTACCACCTGCAGGCACCGGTGGAACGCGTTACCGGCTGGGACACCCCGTATCCGCACGCGCAGGAATGGGACTACTTCCCGGGTCCGTCCCGGGTCATCGATGCAATGCAGCGCGTGCTGGAGGACTGAACCATGGGACATCACGTCATCAAGATGCCGGACATCGGTGAAGGTATCGCCGAAGTCGAACTGATCACCTGGAAGGTCGAGGTCGGTGGCCCGGTCGCCGAAGACCAGGTCGTGGCCGAGGTCATGACCGACAAGGCCATGGTCGAGATCCCCTCGCCCGTGTCAGGCACCGTGGTCTCGCTGGGCGGCAAGCCCGGCCAGATGATGGCCGTCGGCAGCGAGCTGATCCGCCTGGAAGTGGAAGGCGCCGGCAATGCCAGCGCCGCCAGTGCACCGGCCGCTGTCGCGCCGGCCGAACCGGTTGCTGCGCCCAAGGCGGCTGCGCCTGCTGCTGTACCTGCGGCCGCCGCCGAGGCTGCACCAGCCGCGGCGTCCGCCAAGGCCGCCGCTGCCTCCGCACCCGCCTGCGCCGCCAAGCAGGACGCGCGTGGCGCGGTGACCAACGGCGTGCTCAACGCCGGTGAAGCTCCCCTGGCCTCGCCGGCCGTGCGCCGCCGCGCTTGGGACCTGGGTGTCGAGCTGCGCTACGTGCCGGCTACCGGCCCGGGCGGTCGCATCCTGCAGGCCGATCTGGATGCCTACGCCGCCGCCGGTGGCAAGGCGCAGCCGGTCGGCGGCAGTGCCGGTGGCAGCAGCTACGCACGCCGTACCGGCGAGCAGCAGGTGCCGATCATCGGCCTGCGTCGCAAGATCGCGCAGAAGATGCAGCAGTCCTGGACGACCATTCCCCACATCACCTATGTGGAAGAAATCGACGTCACGGAAGTGGAGGCCCTGCGCGCCAAGCTCAACGAGCGTTGGGCCAAGGAGCGCGGCAAGCTGACCCTGCTGCCGCTGCTGGCACGCGCGGTGGTGCTGGCCGCACGCGACTTCCCGCAGATGAACGCCCGCTTCGATGACCAGGCCAACATCGTGACCCGCTACGAGGGTGTGCAGCTGGGCATCGCGACCCAGAGCGAAGTCGGCCTGTCGGTGCCGGTGGTCGCCCATGCCGAGTCGCTGGACCTGTGGCAGACCGCCACCGAAATCGCGCGCCTGGCCAACGCCGTGCGCGTGGGCAAGGCGACCCGTGAGGAGTTATCCGGCTCGACCATCACCATCAGCAGCCTCGGTGCGGTAGGTGGTGTGGTGTCGACCCCGATCATCAACCATCCGGAAGTGGCGATCGTCGGTGTGAACCGCATCATCGAACGCCCGATGTTCCGCGAGGGCCAGGTGGTGGCGCGCAAGCTGATGAATCTGTCGTCTTCGTTCGACCATCGCATCGTCGATGGCATGGATGCGGCCGAGTTCGTGCAGGCCATCCGTACCCGCCTGGAAACCCCGGCCCTGCTGTTCGTGGAGTAAGCGATGTCCAATACCCTTCAAACCCAGTTGCTGATCATCGGCGGCGGCCCCGGCGGTTACATCGCCGGCATCCGCGCCGGCCAGCTCGGCGTCAAGACCATCGTGGTCGAGGGCGTCAATCCGGGTGGCACCTGCCTCAACATCGGCTGCATTCCGTCCAAGGCGCTGATCCATGCCGCCGAGGAATTCGCCAAGGTCACCGCCTATGCGGCGGGCACCTCGCCGCTGGGCATCAGCGTGCAGGCACCGTCGCTGGACCTGGCCAAGACCGTGGCGTGGAAGGCCGGCATCGTCAAGAAGCTGACCGGCGGCGTCAGTGCGCTGCTGAAGAAGAACGGCGCGCAGCTGATCAAAGGCTGGGCCACGATCGTCGACGGCAAGACCGTGGAGATCGCCGGTGCCGCCGAAGACGGCGGCACGCTGCGCATCAGCTGCGAGCACCTGCTGCTGGCTACCGGCTCGGTGCCGGTGGAACTGCCGTTCCTGCCGTTCGGCGGCAAGGTCATCTCCTCCACCGAAGCGCTTTCGCCGACCTCGCTGCCCAAGCAGCTGATCGTCGTCGGTGGCGGTTACATCGGCCTGGAGCTGGGCACGGTGTACCGCAAGCTGGGCTGCGAAGTCACCGTGGTCGAGGCCCAGGAACGCATCCTGCCGGCCTACGACGCCGAGCTGACCAAGCCAGTAGCCACGCACCTGGAGAAGTCCGGCGTGAAGCTGCTGACCGGCCATAGCGTGCTGGGCCTGGCCGACAATGGCCAGCTGCGCGTGCGTGACAAGGACGGGAACGAAATCGCGCTGGACGCCGACCAGATCCTGGTCGCGGTCGGTCGCCGTCCGAAGACCGACGGCTTCAATCTCGAATCGCTGCAGCTGGATCTGACCGGCAAGGCGATCAAGATCGACGACCAGTGCAAGACCTCGATGCGCAACGTGTGGGCGATCGGCGATGTCGCCGGTGAGCCGATGCTCGCGCACCGCGCGATGGCGCAGGGCGAACTGGTGGCCGAGATCGTCAGCGGCAAGAAGCGCCACTTCGTGCCGGCCGCGATTCCGGCGGTGTGCTTCACGGATCCGGAAATCGTGGTGGTCGGGCTGTCGCCGGACGAAGCCAAGGCACAGGGCATCGAGACCAAGGTCGCGCTGTTCCCGTTCGCGGCCAATGGCCGTGCGATGTCGCTGGAATCCACCGATGGCTTCGTGCGCGTGGTCGCGCGCAGCAGCGCCCACCGCATCCTCGGCTGGCAGGCCGTGGGCGTGCAGGTCTCGGAACTGTCGATCGCCTTCGTGCAGTCGATCGAGATGGGCGCCACGCTGGAAGATATCGCCGGCACGATCCATCCTCACCCGACGCTGGGTGAGGCGGTGCAGGAAGCGGCGCTGCGTGCGTTGGGGCATGCGTTGCATATCTGAGGCAGGTCTGTAGGTCCGAGCCATGCTCGTATACCTTAGATGGCAACAAAACAAACGGCCCGCATTGCGGGCCGTTTGTTTGCATCGGTTCTGGTAGATCGCAACGGGCAGCAGTGGAGGCTGGCCGTGACGGAGGGGCCACCCGCCCTCCATCCCGTCGGGCGTCAGCGCCCACCCTGGTGCGCGCCGCCCTCCCGGCTCACGCGCGTCGCGCCAAGAATCCAGGTCATGTCCGAGGTCGACCACGGCACGATGTGCGCAGACCGCGCAGGCAATGGCGCCGCATCCTTCGGCCAGCCATCGATTCCCGCCGCGGCCTGCACCTCGACCGGACCGCCCTCCGCTGGCCACCGCAATTCGATCCCGTCCGGGCCCGGTGCCTGCCAGCGCAGACGCGACCAGCGGTCCGCCTCGTCCAACAGTGGCACCGCTTCCCCCTGCAACTGCACATTGCGTACCACCGCCCCGCTCTTCAGCCCTACACGGAGTTCGCGCGCGCCTGCGGGTGCCAGCACGCGCAGCACCGATTGACCGGTGGCGGCATCGAACGACGGCTCGAAGCGAACCCGCTCCGGCACCGCGATGGCGTCGGCCTTCGTCGCCCAGACACCTGCCCAATCCAACGCCGGAATCGGCAGACGGGCAGGCTCACCCTGCCCTACCCGCAATGCGCCGCGACTCCAATCGGACAGCTGCGACAATGGACTGACGCGGTGGTACTGCTGGTTGTCCGGATCGGCGACGAACAGCGCCTGGGACAGTTCGGGATAGCGCGTGCGGTCCGCCTGGGTGAGCGACGCAGCGGCCAGTACTCCTGCGGCAGACAACAGCGTGACGAACGCGGCGATGGCAAGCCAGCGTCCGCCATCGGCCACGCGCACCCACGGCAACAGCAACATGGCGAGCCACGCGAACGGCAACGCCAATACTTCCGGCGTACCGAAGCCGATCGCCTCGAACAGCTGCAGCGCGAAGTGGAAGACATGGGCCAAGGCGAATCCGGTGATGACTGCCGCGGCAAGGACACGCAACGCGGTCAGCGGCGCGTGCGCCGGCAGCAGCCAGACCACCGCGGCCACCGCCAGCAGCGGCCACAGCAGCAACGGTGCCAGCTCCGGCGCGAGCACCTGCACGACCGCGCCGATGATCCAGGCCACCAGCAAGGCACCCAGCCGAGTGCTTTCCCCGCGCACAGCGGTCCCTGCACTGGTCCAGGCCAGCAGCGCCACCACCACACCCAACCCCAACCCTAGGGCGTCGAACCCACCCCGCAGCGAGGCGCATGCGCCCGCCAGCACGGCGAGCACGGCCGCTTGCTTACGCGCCGCCCTGCACCGCGTCAATGCGCCCAGCGCCAGCACCACGCCGATTGCCAACAGCCCCTCGCCTGCCGCCAGCTTGGAAAACGCCGCCAGCAGGTCACGGTTGTTCACCAGCGTGGCATCGCCGCCGCCCAGCAACCGGTAGGACACACGCACCGCCAGCGCCACCGACAGCAGCGCCAACGGCCACCAGGCCACGCCACTGACCATGCCCCGCCAGCCGCCCTGATTGAACGTGGCCCGGCGCGCGACCACGACAAGGACCAGCAGCCCAAACGCCAGCACGCACCAGCCCGACCACGTCGGCACGCTGATCATCCAACCGCCGGGAAGATCGCTGTAGATCGCATCCTGGGTGGAGGTCGGCAGCGTCGCCGAGGTCGCCAGCTTGCGCACCATAGGCAGCACCTGCGCGCCCATGTGCTGCACGCTGCCCGGGTCGAGGTTCGCCACGCTCGCGGTCGCGGCGTGGTAGTCGATCTGGCTGCCGATGATCGCGAAATTGAGCCCCGGAATGCCCTTCTGCGCCGGCACGGTGAAGTCGGTGCCGTTGGGCATGTAGCGGTAGACGAAACCGGTCAGCGAGTTGCCCAGCGGCTGCGGCGCGAGTTTGGCGAACGTGCCCAGCAGCGCCGCGTTGCCCGGCCCGGTTTCGAACAGCACCGCACGGCCACTGCTGCCGCGTGCTTCCAGATTGATGACCGTGCCGACACGCGACGACAGCGGATGCGACGCGAAGAACGCACGCGCGCCGAGCAGGCCGGCTTCCTCCGCATCGGTGAACAGGAACACCACGTCACGCTGCCGCGCATCGCTCTGCAGCGCACGGGAGATCTCCAGCATCACCGCCACGCCAAGGCCATCGTCGGCCGCGCCGGGCGAATGCGGAACGGTGTCGTAGTGCGCCATCAGCAGCACCGCCGGCAGGCTGCGATCGCGGCCCGGCAGTACCGCGACCACGTTCTCGACATTGGCCGCGCGCACACCACGTCCGTCGCCCGAACCGTACTCGGCGGCTGCGTGCCCGCGGTGCACGGCCACCTGCAGTCCGGCCTGCTGCAGGTGGTTTACCAGTTGGTCGCGAACCCTTGCCGCGGCCGCTGAGCCGGTGGGATGCGGCTCGGCCGCGATCCAGCTCAGGTGCTGCATTGCGCGTGCGGCCGAGAACTCGGCGGTGGCGATGCTGGCGGGCTGTGCGGGCGGGGTCTTCTGGGCGCTCCAAGCCGACCACGCGGCGATGACGATGCCGAGGAGCAGCAGTGGCAGCGTGTATCGTGCGGCGCCGCGAGATGACCGGAGCGCGCTCATGCGCGCACCTTGCGGCTGAGATCATTCGCCAAGCTGCAGAGGAGCGGGATAACGAGCACGGCGGGAATCCAGCAAGGATGACCTACGCAGGATTACAAGGGCATTTCCGATCTGTCAAACAGTTTTCCGATCAGCGAACCCACTGACCTGCATTGCGCAAGCACCCGCCCCCCAGCCGATCTTCAACGGCCCGCATGCGGCTCCTTGAACGCCTCGGAGACGACCGCAACAATCTCATCCCACACCCCCGTTTGAGCAAGCACCGGCATTTCCTTGGCGAGTACGTTGCTCAACTCACCCCGGTTCTGATCGATCGAGCGCAGCACCCGATCCGCCTGCTGATCGGGCATCTCAACAACCTCTTTCAACGCTGCGCGTGCGCGCGCATGACTACGCAGATAGCGTGACTGCTCGGGCATCTGCTCGGTCAACGTCCGGCGAAGGATATTGGCGAGGAAGATCACGTGCGGTCCGAGGTCGGGATAGCGCCACAGTGGCTTGGCCTCATCGTCTGCATCAAAGGCGATGTTTGACACCACGCCATCTGGATAGCGGGTTTGCGTGGACTCGAAGGTGACATGCTCGCGGACCGCCTGCATCAGCGGTTTGGACACGTGGTCCAATACGCGGTCATAGCCACGTCGCTCGCCGGCATCGTCGGTAATGACCGCCGAGATCGGCAGAATCACAGTGTCCGGGATGACACCGTCGCGACGGAGAACATCATTGACCAGGAACCGATGCACGCGGCCATTACCGTCGGCGAGTGGGTGGATGTACACGAACCCGAACGCGGCCACCGCACTGCGCATCACTGGCGATTGACCCTCGGTCCTGTCGAGAAACGTACGCAGCCCGTCGAGCATTGCGCCTATCGTGTCGGCTGAAGGCGCAATGTAATGCACCACTTCTTGATAGCGCACCGTTTCGCCGACAAACACGGGCGACTGGCGCAGCCCGAAATGCGTGATTGTCGTCCGATCACCAAGGATCTCCCGCTGCAGTTCAGCCAGCGCCGCGTCACTCAAAGGCACCTCGCCTTGCCCCGTTCGACGCGCCATGACATCGGCGAAACGCTGCACTCGCCCCACCCGGTCGCCCTCACCCTCAATGGCGAAGCTGGCCTTACTCTCGCGCAACGTCATCCAGACTGCTGCCCGCAGCAGCAGGTCTTCGCCGAATTCATCTGTCAGCTCATCGAACAGGGCGGTCACGTTCAACGCGGCGGCCGCATCCACAGCGGCAGTCTTGACGACAATGGGGCAGAAGGCGGGCGTGCCCGGCATGTTGTCGTTCACGCGCCAGCGCTGCACCTTGGTAACGCGATCGCGGCTTGCTACGACAACTTTCTGACCGTCAAGGACATCGACATAGTTGCCACCCAGCCGCTCAGGCACCGCCAGCGACTCCCCGACCAGCCACTCATAAAGAAATGCGGCACGGCGTGCGTACTGACCGGTGGGCTCGGCGGCGACCCACGCCTGTACGAACCCGGGACCCGTCCGCGCGAAGAGGCGGGCCAGGAATTCAAGATGGGGAACTTCATGCCGAAGATGGAACTGCAGGTGCGCCGCAGGTTCAAGCGCTGGCCGCATGGGCTCCGTATAGGTTTCCAAGCGGAACCCATCAGTAACCTGGGTTGCCCGCCGCCCCCCCACCTGGCTCATCACAGGCAACCGCCCCATTGGCCGCACGCCATAGGCCTGGGCCAGCCAGGTGGCGCCGATGGGATCTGCGAGCAGGTCCGTCATGTGAAGGATCCCCCGTGCAAGCCGCCGTCAGAATGCATTGCGCCTAAGGCAGCATCCTGTCGAATATCGATTATGGATGAATAAAATCAATTAGATTTGCTGTAATTTGCGCAAAAACGATTAAATCTCATACGGGAAGAGCTTCCCGCAAGACGTCCCCGCCGTCAAGGCCGCAAGCGAGCATTCCACCCTGAGGTGTGCGCCAGACTTGATCGCCAGCACACTGGAGTGATCTCCTACCGCGCTTCCTCTGCACGGCCGCATACAACAAGGGCGCCTCTCGGCGCCCTCGTTCTTTCAACTCATTCCCACTCAATAGTCGCCGGCGGCTTCCCCGAGATGTCATAGACAACCCTTGAAACCCCCCGCAACTCATTGATGATCCGGTTACTCACCGTACCCAGGAAGTCATACGGCAGGTGCGCCCAATGCGCCGTCATGAAATCGATGGTCTCCACCGCACGCAGCGCGATCACCCATTCATACGCACGCGCATCACCGACCACGCCCACCGACTTCACCGGCAGGAACACCGCAAACGCCTGGCTGGTCTTGTCGTACAGATCGGCCTTGCGCAGTTCGTCGATGAAGATCGCATCGGCCTTGGCCAGCAGTTCGGCGTACTCACGCTTCACTTCGCCGAGGATGCGCACGCCCAGGCCCGGGCCCGGGAACGGGTGGCGGTAGACCATGCTGCGCGGCAGGCCGAGTTCGACGCCGAGGCGACGCACTTCGTCCTTGAACAGCTCACGCAGTGGCTCGACCAGGCCCAGCTTCATGTGCTCGGGCAGGCCGCCCACGTTGTGGTGGCTCTTGATCACATGGGCCTTGCCGGTCTTGCTGCCGGCCGACTCGATCACGTCGGGATAGATGGTGCCCTGTGCCAGCCACTTGGCGTTCTTCAGCTTGGTGGATTCTTCATCGAAGATGTCCACGAACAGGTTGCCGATGATCTTGCGCTTGGCTTCCGGATCGCTGACGCCTTCGAGCTTGCTGAAATAGCGGTCCGCGGCATTCACGCGGATCACCTTGACGCCCATGTGCTCGGCGAACATCGCCATCACCTGGTCGCCTTCCTGCCAGCGCAGCAGGCCGGTATCGACGAACACGCAGGTCAGCTTGTCGCCGATCGCCTTGTGCAGCAGCGCGGCCACGACAGACGAATCGACGCCGCCGGACAAGCCCAGGATCACTTCGTCATCGCCCACCAGTTCGCGCACGCGGGCGATCTGGTCGTCGATGATGTTGGCGGCGGTCCACAGGGTTTCGCAGCCGCACACATCCACCACGAAGCGGCGCAGCAGCGCCTGGCCCTGCAGGGTGTGGGTGACTTCCGGGTGGAACTGCACGCCGTACCAGCGCTTTTCTTCGTTGGCCATCGCGGCCACCGGGATGCGATCGGTCACGGCGGTGACGGTGAAGCCCGGGGGCGCGACGGAGACGTGGTCGCCGTGGCTCATCCAGACATTCAATTTCGGCTCGCCGCCGTGGTCGCTCAGACCCTTGAACAGCGCATCCGGGGCGACGACGTTGACTTCGGCATGGCCGAACTCACGCTGGTCGGCCGCTTCGGTGGCACCACCGAGCTGGGCGGCCAGGGTCTGCATGCCGTAGCAGATGCCGAAGATCGGCAGGCCGCTGTCGAACACTTCCTGCGGTGCGGCGGGCGCGCCCGGCAGCGTGGTCGATTCCGGGCCGCCGGACAGGATGATGCCCTTGGCGCCGAACGCGGCGATATCGGCCGGGTTGTGGTCCCACGCCCAGATTTCGCAGTACACGCCGAGCTCGCGGATGCGGCGCGCGATCAGCTGGGTGTACTGAGCACCGAAATCGAGAATGAGGATCTTGTCGTTATGGATGTTGGTCATGGCGCCCTGGGCAATGCAGGAAAGAAAACAGGAAACGAATACGAAAACCGGCGGCCTATAGAGAAAGAGGAACGGGAATCAGCTTCCTCGTTCCTCTTTGCTCATGCCGCATCAGGCGCGGTAGTTCGGCGGCTCTTTGGTGATCTGCACGTCGTGGACGTGGCTCTCACGTTGGCCGGCGCCGCTGATCTTGACGAACTTCGGCTTGCTGCGCATGTCTTCGACGGTGCCGCAGCCCACGTAGCCCATGGTGGCGCGCAGGCCGCCCATCAGCTGGTGGATGATGCCGCCGACCGGGCCGCGATACGGCACGCGGCCTTCGATGCCTTCGGGCACCAGCTTGTCGGCGCTGGAGGCGTCCTGGAAGTAGCGGTCCTTGGACCCCTTTTCCATCGCGGCCAGCGAGCCCATGCCGCGGTAGCTCTTGTAGGAGCGGCCCTGGAACAGCTCGGTTTCGCCGGGCGATTCTTCGGTACCGGCCAGCAGGCCACCGATCATGATGGTGGAGGCACCGGCGGCGAGCGCCTTGCCGATATCGCCGGAGTAACGGATGCCACCATCCGCGATCAGCGGGATGCGATCCTGCAGCGCCTCGGCGACGAGGTCGATCGCGGTGATCTGCGGCACGCCGACACCGGCGACGACGCGCGTGGTGCAGATCGAGCCCGGGCCGATGCCGACCTTGACCGCGTCCGCGCCGCTGTCCAGCAGCGCCAGTGCGGCTTCACCGGTGCAGATGTTGCCACCGACGACCTGCACCTGCGGGAAGTGCTTCTTGACCCAGCTGACGCGGTCCAGCACGCCCTGCGAGTGGCCGTGCGCGGTGTCCACCACCAGCACGTCCACCCCGGCGGCGACCAGCGCCTCGACCCGGCGGTCGGTATCACCACCGACGCCGACGGCCGCGCCGACCAGCAGGCGGGTGGCGGTGTCCTTGGCGGCGTTGGGGTAATCGGTGTTCTTCTGGATGTCCTTGACGGTGATCAGGCCGCGCAGGGCGAAATCATCGTTGACGACCAGGATCTTCTCGATGCGGTTGCGGTGCAGCAACTGCAGCACTTCATCGGAGGCCGCGCCTTCCTTGACCGTGATCAAGCGATCTTTCTTGGTCATGATGTGGCGGACCGGATCGTCCAGCTCGGTCTCAAATCGCATGTCACGGTGGGTGACGATGCCGACCAGCTGGCCGCCGCCGTCCACCACCGGCACGCCGGAGATGTTGCGCGCCTGGGTCAGGGCCAGCACGTCGCGGATGGTGGTTTCCGGGCCGACGGTGATCGGGTCGCGGATGACGCCGGCCTCGAACTTCTTGACCTTGGCGACTTCGGCAGCCTGCTGCTCGACGCTCAGATTCTTGTGGATGATGCCCATGCCGCCGAGCTGGGCCATGGCGATGGCCAGGCGGGCTTCGGTGACGGTATCCATGGCAGCCGAGAGGATCGGAAGCTTCAGCCGCAGGTCGCGCGTCAGGCGCGTTTCCAGACTGACATCCTTGGGCAGGATGATGGAATGAGCGGGGACGAGGGAGACGTCGTCGTAGGTGAGAGCTTCAGCCTGGATGCGCAGCATCGGCATACCCGAGATGTGGGGAAGCGCGACATTTTACCCTGATTCGGGCGTCTTTGGCAGGGGGCGGATGCGACGCTGTGTCGCGTGGGCAAACGCCGGTTCAGGACGGTGGCAGGCGACCGATGAATCCGCCAAAGCCAACCAGCGGTAGTGGGGGGGGGGGGGGGGGG
>NZ_JBHFHW010000042.1:66463-67491 GCF_057333975.1 Stenotrophomonas sp. AGC87 | reverse complement strand
CCCCCCACTACCGGGAAGCTTTACGGGTTGCCGGCCAGCGGTCGGCACTACCCGGGTCAGAACGCTTCGGCTGCCTCGATGGTGTTCTGCATCAGGGTCGCCACGGTCATCGGCCCTACCCCGCCCGGGACCGGGGTGATCCAGCTGGCGCGCTGGGCGGCGGCCTCGAAGCCGACATCGCCGACCAGGCGGCCATCGTCCAAGCGGTTGATGCCCACGTCGATGACCACGGCGCCGGGCTTGACCCACTCCCCCGGGACGATGCCCGGGCGGCCGACGGCGACCACCAGGATGTCGGCGTTGCGCACCGACTGCTCCAGCACGTCCTTGGGGGTGAACTTGTGGCAGCTGGTGACGGTGCAGCCGGCAATCAGCAGCTCCAGGCCCATCGGGCGGCCGACGTGGTTGCTGACACCGACGATGGTGGCGTTGCGGCCGCGGACCGGCTGGTCGGTGTGGCCCAGCAGGGTGACGATGCCGCGCGGGGTGCACGGGCGCAGGCCGAACTCGCGCAGGGCCAGATGGCCGACGTTTTCCGGGTGGAAGCCGTCCACGTCCTTGCGCGGGTCGATACGGTGGATCAGGCGATTGGCATCCGGGATGCCCGGCAGCGGCAGCTGGACCAGGATGCCGTGGATCTTGGGATCGGCGTTGAGCTGATCGATCAGGGTCAGCAGCTCGGCCTCGGTGGTGCCGGCCGGCAGGTCGTAATCAAAGGCTTCGATGCCGACTTTCTCGGCCGCACGGCGCTTGTTGCGCACGTACACGGTCGAGGCCGGGTCGCCACCGACCAGCACCACGGCCAGGCCCGGACGGCTGCCACCGGCAGCCAGGCGGGCATCCACCCGGACCTTGAGGCTGTCCAGCAGGTCTTCGGCGATGCGGCGGCCGTCGAGAATGCGGGCGGAAGTAGCGGTGTCGGAAGTCGGTGAGCTCATCGAGGGCGGCAGGCGTGGGGGCGACGGTCGTCTATTGTCCCTGATTCGGCCTGCGGCGGACACCAGTAGTGGGGGGGGGGGGGGGGGGGG
>NZ_JBHFHW010000042.1:63146-66405 GCF_057333975.1 Stenotrophomonas sp. AGC87 | reverse complement strand
CCCCCCCCCCCCCCCCGCCACTACCATCCTCATTCTTCTTCGGGCAACTCATCCGCGTTGAGCGTGCGCGCCTTGCGCTTGGGCGCAGTGAACGGCGTGGGCGTAGGAACGCCCGGCAGGGAACTGCCGTAGACCATGTGCGCGCCGGCGGTCAGCCCACCACCGGCCATCTCAAGCTCGAAACGCTCGGCATCGCGGCGACGGATCTCGCGCGCGATGGTCGCGGCATCTTCTTCGTCCAGGCCGAGCTCGATCAGCGCAGCCTCACCGAAGGCCACCGCGGATTCGAAGGTTTCGCGGATCTGGAAATCGACACCGGCATGTATCAGGCGCAGCGAATGTTCGCGATCGAACGAGCGCACCAGCAGCTTGGCCTGCGGGAATTCATGCGCGACCAGTTCGACGATGCGATCGGCCTGCGCACTGTCGTTGACGCACACCGCGATCGCCCGTGCCACGCCCGCGCCGGAGGCGTGCAGCACATCCAGCCGCGTGCCGTCGCCGTAGTAGATCTTGAAGCCGAACTTCTCGGCGCTCTGGATCATCTCGATGTCGTTGTCGATGATGGTCACATCCACATCGCGGGCCAGCAGCGACTGGCTCGCCACCTGGCCGAAGCGGCCGAAGCCGATCAGCAGCACGCTGCCGGACAAACCGTCGGCTTCTTCCACGCCATCGAGCGATACTTCACGATCCGGCATCAGCTTGTCGTGCAGCAGCACGAACAGCGGCGTCAGCGCCATCGAAAGCACCACGATCGCGGTGAGGTTGGCGTTGACCTGCACGTCGATCACACCCGCCACCGCCGCAGCCGAGAACAGCACGAAAGCGAACTCGCCGCCCTGCGCCATCACCACGCCGCGATCCAGCGCTTGGCGATGATCACTGCCGAGGATGCGCGCGACCACGTAGATGCAGATCGCCTTGGCAAACATCAGCGCGAACACGCCGGAGACGATCAACGGCCAGTTGTTGGCGACGACGGTGAGGTCTAGTGCCATGCCCACGCTGAGGAAGAACAGGCCGAGCAGGATGCCGCGGAACGGCTCGATGTCCGCTTCGATCTGGTGGCGGAAGGTGGATTCGCTGAGCAGCACGCCCGCCAGGAACGCGCCCATCGCCATCGACAGCCCGCCCAACTGCATCAGCAGCGCGGCGCCGAGCACGACCAGCAGCGCGGCAGCCGTCATCACCTCGCGCGCCTTGGCGGCGGCAAGGATGCGGAACAGCGGATTGAGCAGGAAGCGGCCGACCAGCACCAGGCCGACGATGGCACCGGCAGCGATACCCACGGTGACCCAGCGCGAGCTCTCGCCGGCATCGCTGTGCACCGGCGCCATGAACGCCACTACCGCCAGCAGCGGCACGATCAGCAGATCTTCGAACAGCAGGATCGAGACGATCTTCTGGCCGGTGGGCAGCGCGATGTCGCCGCGTTCGGCGAGCAGTTGCATGACCACTGCGGTGGAGGTCAACACGAACCCGGCCGCGCCGATGAAGGCCACCGGCAAGGGGAAGCCGAGCAGCATGCACACGCCGGTCAGCACCGCGCCGCAGACCACGATCTGCAGCGTGCCCAGGCCGAAGATCTCGTTGCGCAGACTCCACAGGTGCGAGGGCCGCATCTCCAGGCCGATCACGAACAGGAACATCACCACGCCCAGCTCGGCGGTATGCAGGATGGCCTGCGGATCGGAGAACCAGCCGAACCCGAACGGGCCGATGGCCAGACCGGCGGCGAAATAGCCCAGCACCGAGCCCAACCCCAGCCGGCGGAACAGCGGCACCATGACCACCGCCGCACCCAGCAGGGCGACGACTTTCACCAGTTCACTGGCACCTGCTTCCACCGCCATGCGGTTGTTTCCCCGGACCACAAAAGATGCGTCAACGATAGGGCAAAGCGCGGAAGGGCAATAGCGTGGATGATGCGTTTTATCGTGCTGAATTCAGAACGATATTGAACCTGGATGCCATATCGTCCCGAAATCGCAGCCTAACCCGGCCCCCTGGCGAACGACATCCACGCATGGCGTGGATCTACGCCCCCCCCCTCAGCCGCTGCAGAACGCGGCGTAATCGATGTACCCCGGGAACTCGCGCCCGGGCGCGCAGAGCGGACAGGCCGGGTCCGGCCTGAGCCGCGTCTCGCGGAAGCGCATGCCCAGCGCGTCGAAGGTCAGCAGGCGGCCGATCAGTGGCTCGCCGATGCCGAGCAGCAGCTTGAGCACTTCGGTGGCCTGCAGCAGGCCGACCATGCCCGGCAGCACGCCGAGAACCCCCGCCTCCGAGCAGTTGGGCGCGAACTCGGGCGGCGGCGGCTCGGGGAACAGGCAGCGGTAGCACGGCGCAGTGCCACGCTGGCGACCGGCATCGAACACGCTGACCTGGCCGGTAAAGCGCTCCACCGCGCCATACACCAGCGGGATGCCGTGCTGGAGGCAGGCATCGTTGAGCAGATAACGCAGCGGGAAGTTGTCCGAGCCATCCAGCACCACGTCGACCCCCTCGAGCAGCGCATCGATGTTGTCCGAGATGACCCGCGCCTGCACGGCCTCCACATCCAGCGAGGGATTGAGCGCGAGCAGGCGCGCGCGGGCGGAGAGCACCTTGGGCTCGCCAACGCTGGCATCGGTATGGATGATCTGCCGATGCAGGTTGCTGCGGTCGACCACGTCGTCGTCGGCGATGCGCAGGTGCCCTACCCCGGCCGCGGCCAGGTAGAAGCTGGCCGGTGCACCCAGACCACCGGCGCCGAGCACCAGCACGCGCGAGGCGAGCAGCGTCTTCTGGCCTTGGATACCCACCTGCAGCAGCAGCAGATGACGCGAGTACCGCTCGTTGAAGTCGCGTTCGGCGTCGCTCTGCATCGACTGCACCAACGGCAGCCCGGCAGCGCGCCACGCGGTCGTGCCGCCATGCACGGAGGCGATATGCGTGTAGCCAAGGCCGGCCAGGACGTTTGCGGCCTCCATCGAGCGCTTGCCGCTCTGACAGATCAGGACGACCTCGCGGTCGGCTGCCGGCAGGTGCGTGCCGGGTGCGGCCTGGAGATCGCCCCTGGCGATGCCCAGCGCGCCTTCGGCCATGCCGGTGGTACGTTCGTGTGCCTCACGGACGTCGATCAACAGCGCGCCATGGGCGAGGCGTTCGCGGGCCTGCGCCGGGGTGAGTTCGGGGATCGTGCTCATGCGGGGATTATCGCGCACGGGGGCGTCGGCCGTCGGTTTGAACGGGGTTGCCCGCCCCCCGCCGGCCC
>NZ_JBHFHW010000042.1:56255-63083 GCF_057333975.1 Stenotrophomonas sp. AGC87 | reverse complement strand
CCCCCACTACCGCTGCGTGCGGCCACTGGCCGGCCGCGCCAATGAGAAGAGCCGGCCTTCGCCGGCTCTTCTTTGGATCATTTGCCCTTGACGTGCTTGATCAAGCGGCGCTTGCGCTTGAGCTGACGTTCGGTGAGCACGTTCTTCTTGCCCTCGTACGGGTTCACACCCTCGCGGAAGATGAACTGTACGGGCGTGCCGACCAGCTTGAAGCGCTTGCGGAAGAAATTCTCCAGATAGCGCTTGTACGACTCCGGCAGGTCTTTCAGACGCGTGCCGTGGACGATGAAGGTCGGCGGGTTGGAACCGCCCGGATGCACGTAGCGCAGCTTGGACACGTGACCACGGATCGCCGGCGGCGGGTTGGTCTCGTAGGCCGTTTCCAGCGCCTTGTTGACTTCGCTGGTGCTGAATTCGTGCGTGGCCGAGGCATGCGCGGCGTGGATGCAGCGGAACAGCTCACGCAGGCCCGAGCCATGCTTGGCCGAGATGCGCACCACTTCCGCCCACGGCACGAAGCCGAGCTTGCGCGACACCAGTGCTTCAGCCTGCTCGCGCTGGTAATCGGTCAGGCCATCCCACTTGTTGATCGCCACCACCAAGGCACGACCGGCATCGAGCACCGCACCGAGCACGCTGGCGTCCTGATCGGTCACGCCTTCGGAGGCATCGAGCATCAGCACCGCGACCTGGCACTGCTCGATGGCCTGCAGGGTCTTGATGACGCTGAACTTCTCGACCACTTCCTCGACACGCGCCTTGCGACGCAGGCCAGCGGTATCGATCAGGCGATACTCGCGCCCGTCACGCTCCATGTCCACCGCGATCGAATCACGGGTGGTACCGGGCACTTCGGAGGCGATCATCCGCTCTTCGCCGAGCAGACGATTGACCAGCGTCGACTTGCCCACATTGGGGCGGCCGACGAAGGCGATGCGAATGCGGTTCGGATCGGTGTCCAGGGTCTCGGTGGTGCCCTCTTCCGGCAACCGCTCCACGACCTCATCCAGCAGATCATCCAGGCCCTGACGGTGCGCCGCCGAGACGGTCAGCATTTCGCTGAAGCCGTAACGGGCAAATTCCGAACGCACGGTGTCTTCGTTCATGCCGTCGATCTTGTTGATCAACAGCAGGGTCGGACGGGCCAGCTTGCGCAGCCAGGACAGGATCTCGTCGTCCATCGGGCCCTCACGGGCATCGACCACGAACAGGATCAGGTCCGCCTCGGCGGCGGCGGCGCGGGCCTGGCGGGCGGTAGCGCCGGCCAGACCTTCTTCTTCACCGGCGATACCACCGGTATCGACCACCAGGAACGGGTGGTCTTCATCAAGACGACAAACACCGTAATTACGGTCCCGGGTCACGCCGGGCTGGTCATGGACCAGCGCGTCGCGCGTACGGGTAAACGCATTGAACAGCGTGGACTTGCCGACATTCGGCCGTCCAACCAGGGCGACCAAGGGCAGCATCGCGGTAACTCCTTATTGTGCCAACCGGAATGCGGTCAGCTTTCCATCAACGTTCTGCACCAGCAGAATCCCATCGGCAGCTACCGGCTGTGCCAGGAGGGCGTCGCCGCCACTCTTGGCGCGCGCCGCGAACTCACCGTTATCGGTCCGCAACCAGTGCAGATACCCCTTGTAATCACCGACCACAACGTAATCGCCGTGGATGACCGGACCGGTCAGCGAACGACGGGCCAGGCCCGTCTGCGACCACATGGCCGAACCGCTGGCCTTGTCCAGGCCGAACACGCCGCCTTTGTTGTCGGTGACGAACACATTGCCCGAGGTCAGGGCCACGCCACCGGCGCCACCATGATCACGTGCCCACAGCGGACGGCCGGTCGGGCCTTCGATCGCCATGGTCTGGTTCTTGAAACTGCTGACGAACAGCGTATTGCCTTCCAGCACCGGGGCGCCGTCGATATCGGCCATGCGCTCCAGCTCGGTACGGCCTTCGCCGGTGCCGACCATCTGGTCCCACAGCGTGCGGCCGTCCTGCATGGCCAGCGCGGCGATGGAGCCGTCGTCGTTGCCGATGAACAGCACGCCCGGGCCGGTGACGACCGGCGCGTTGCCACGCACGGTCAGTGCCGGCAGCTCGCGCGGGTTGAACCAGCGCTGGGTGCCATTCTCGGCATCCAGACCGGTCACGCGACCGTCGTTGCTGCGTACGAACACCATGCCCTGGCCCACGGCAGGCGCGGAGATCACTTCACCCGGCACCTTGGCACGCCACTTCTCAGTGCCGTCGGCCGCGTTCAACGCGATGACTTCGCCATCCAGGGTGCCGATGACGACCAGGCCGTCACCCACGCCCGGGCCACCGGACAGACGCAGCTTGGGCTGCTTCTTGACCTTGGCCGGTTCGTAGGTCCAGATCTTCTTGCCGGTCTGCAGGTCGATGGCATGCACGCCACCGTAGATGGCAGCCGCGTACACGCGACCATCGGCGACCACCGGGCCCTGACGGACACCGATGCGCTTCTCACCCTTGCCGACGTTGGCCGTCCAGATCTTGTCGACCTTGGCGGTGGCATCGAACTTGACCAGCTCGGCCGGTTCCAGTGCCTTCTTGGCGGCGGCATCTTTGCCGGCGAACCAGCCCTTCATCGTGCTGCAGCCGGTCAGGGCCATGCCCAACAGGGCAACCGTGGCAACGCGCTTGATCATGACCATCTGATTCATTACACCGACTCCGCAGGATCGGTGACGGTGCCACCGGCATCCGTCAACTTGGTTTCCAGCAGGCGCCGCTGGGGCGCTGCCACGTCCAGCGTCTTGAGCGCCTTCTCATACTGCTCGCGGGCAGCATCACGCTTGCCCTGCGCCATCAGTGCGTCGCCATGGATTTCCAGGCTGGCGCTGTCGGTTGCGGTGCCGAGCTGCTTGATCGCATCCTCGGTCTTGCCGGTGGCCACCAGCAGGCGCGCAACGCGCTGCTCGATCACCGGCTTGAATTCGCGGTCGGCCTTGATCGCGCGCAGGGTCGCCAGCGCGTCTTCATTCTTGCCGGCATCGACTTGGGCCTTGGCCAGCTGCAATGCGGCCAGATCGGCATAGATGTTGGCCTTGCCGCTTTCCAGATCCTTCACACCCTTGGCGGCCTGCTCCAGATCCTTTTCTTCCAGGCTCTTGAGGACGATCTGGTATTGGACGTTGGCGCCGGCCAGGCTGTTGCTGTGCCGGGTCTGCCACTCTTTCCAGCCCCAGATGCCACCGATCGCGATGGCTACGCCAGCGAGGATGCTGACACCGTTCTTCCGCAGCCAGCCGCGGACGCGTTCACTTTGTTCGTGCTCGTCGAGCAGGTCGTCGATCGCCATGCGTACTCTCGCCCCGCCCATGAGGAGGAGCTATTTGAATTGGATTGGGGAAACGCGGTTCAGTGCGAAACTGGGACCACGGAGCCGTCAGAGGATACCGTAAAGCGTGCCACGTTGGCTCGCTGGTACGGCGAAAGGTCGACGATAGTGCCGGCCTGCTGAACCTCGACCGCCGATGCATTGCCCAGCACCATGCGGGCCACCTGGCCTGGCGCGAAGCTGCGGGTCTCGCCCGACTTGATCAGGGCCTTTTCGACGGTGGTGCCGTCGGGCCCGGAAATATCCACCCAGCTGTCGCCTTTGAACTGCAGGCTCAGGGCGCCGGCCTGCGGTGCCGGCGCAGCGGCCGGACGCGGAACCGGGGTCAGCGATGCCAGATACGGCGCCGCCGGTGCCGAAGGCTTGGCCGCTTCGACCGCTACCGGTGCGGCCGGGTCCGGGGTGTCGCCACCGGCCACCGGTACCGCCGCCGGGATCACATCCAGCGAGGCGGTGTTCGGGGTGGTCGCCGTGCCATCGAAATGGCCGCGGGTGGCGAACCAGACCGGCACGGCCAGAACCGCGGTGATGCCGACATACAGGACACGACGCCCCAGGCTCTCGGCAATGCGCCGGGCCCGCGGGGTATGGGTGTGGCTGACCAGCTGCGGCGGCACGATCGGCCCGATATGCGCCTGCTCGAGGATCTCGCCGATGTCCACCTTGAGCAGGCGGGCATAACTGCGCAGCTGGCCGCGCACGAAGACCGGCGCGCCCAGGCGCTGCCACTGTTCTTCTTCGAGGGACTTGAGTACCTGAACCGGCATGTGCAGCTGCTGCCCCACCGCCTCCAGGGTCAGTCCGGCCGCTTCCCGGGCCTGGCGAAGACGAGCTCCGCAACCGGCCGCAGTATCAAAAGCGTTCACAGTCTGGTCATCAATCACAATGCTTTAACCCCGGGGATTAGGTGCCGCATCCTGCGGAAATTCGTCATGAATTCGCTGCAGATAGCGACCGGATGCCATGCTGTCGCCAAGCCGCGCCTCGATTTGAGAGGCAAGTTGTAACACGGAACGTGTGGCCGGTGCAGCCGTCAAACGCCGTTGCGAAAAGGCCCGGGCCTCGAAATAGCGCCCTTGGGCGTACTCGTTGCGGGCCATCGACTCCAGCGCATAGGCATTGACGGGATCTATCTCAAGTGCTCGTCGCAGGTCCGGCACAGCCCGTTCGGGCTGGCCTGCGTCCAGCGCACAGCCACCGGCATTGGCCAGGGCGGACGCCGGGGTGGTGTAGCCCGGGGCCTGCAGCGCCCGGTCGAACCAGACCAGCGACTCGGCCGGCCGGCCATGAGCACATAGCCACGCGCCATAATTGTTGAGGACGTCGCCGCGCTCCGGGCCCAGCTCGGCAGCCTTGGCGTACAGCTGCCCGGCCTCGGCGTCGTTGCCGCGCTGCGCGGCGATGGCCGCCAGCAGCATGTAGGCCTCGGGACGCCGCGCATCGATCTTCATCGCCGCCCGCACGCGCTTTTCAGCGGCATCCGGGGAACCGGCCCGCAGCGACTCGCCGGCCAGGACCATCTGGTCCTGATAGTTCACGCGCTTGCGGATCTCGGGGTTGTCGCGGGCCTCGTAGGTCGGCGCGACCTCGAGCGGAGCGGACGGCGGTTTGACACCTTGTTTGCCACAGCCGGCCAATGCCAGCGCGAAGAAAACAACGGCTGGCAATCGGCGATCAGGCAGCGGCATTCCGGTCTTTCCCGTCCTGCAGCGTTTTGTTGAACTCGGCCTGGCGGCGCGTGCGATCCATGACCTGGCCCTTGAGCTGGCCACAGGCGGCATCGATATCGTCGCCGCGGGTGCGTCGCACCATCGTCAGCACCTTCGCATCGAGCAGGATCTTCTGGAAGGCGCGGATCTCCGTCTCGCCGGAGCGCTCATAGCGCGTACCGGGGAACGGATTGAACGGAATCAGGTTGACCTTGCCCGAGTTCGAGGCCTGCACGGCGTTGTCGAACTGGCGCATCAGCCGCGCCAGCTGGCGGGCGTGCTCGGGCTGGTCGTTGATCCCCTTCATCAGGGTGTATTCGAAGGTGACCGATTCGCGGCGCTTGTTGGCGCGCAGGTAGCGAGCGCACGAGGCCATCAGCTCGACGATCGGGTACTTCTTGTTGAGCGGGACCAGGGTCTCGCGCAGTGCATCGTTGGGCGCATGCAGCGACACCGCCAGCGACACGTCGCTCTCGGTGGAGAGGCGGTCGATCTGCGGCACCAGGCCGGAGGTGGACAGCGTCACGCGCTTGTTGGCCAGGCCGTAGCCCAGATCGTCGCGCATCACGCTCATGGCGCGCACGACGTTGTCGAAATTCATCAACGGCTCGCCCATGCCCATCATCACCACGTTGGTGAGACGACGCTGCTTGTGCGGGATGTTGCCCAGATGGCGCGCCGCGACCCACACCTGGCCGATGATCTCGGCGGTGGAGAGGTTGCGGTTGAAGCCCTGGGTGGCGGTCGAACAGAACGTGCAGTTCAGCGCGCAGCCGACCTGCGAGGACACGCACAGCGTGCCGCGGTTCTTGTCCGGGATGTAGACCGCTTCGATGGCGTTCTTGCCATCGGTGCCCATCGCCAGCAGCCACTTGTGGGTGCCATCGGCGGAGGGCTTGTCGAACACGATGTTCGGGACCAGCACCTCGGCATGCTGCTTGAGCTTGGCGCGCAGCGCCTTGCCGAGGTCGGTCATCTCATCGAAATCGGTGACGTAGTGATGGTGGATCCACTTCATCACCTGATGGGCACGGTAGCGCGCTTCGCCGAGTGTCTCGGCGAAGAAGCGCTCCAGACCCTCGCGATCGAGGTCGAGCAGGTTCTGCTTGGCCACAGCCGGGCTCGACACGAGCACGGATGGGATGGCGGTTGGCTGTACGACCTCGTTCACGGCATCACTCTCAGCGCGAGACGACTTCAGTCGCGGCGAAGAAGTAGGCGATTTCGATCGCGGCATTCTCAACCGAGTCCGAGCCGTGGGCGGCATTGGCATCGATGGATTCAGCGAAGTCGGCGCGGATGGTGCCTGCGGCGGCTTCCTTCGGGTTGGTGGCGCCCAGCAGGTCGCGGTGGGCCAGCACGGCGTTCTCGCCTTCCAGCGCCTGGATCATCACCGGGCCGGAGATCATGAACTCGACCAGCGCGTTGAAGAACGGACGCTCGCGGTGCACGGCGTAGAAGCCTTCGGCTTCACGGCGCGACAGCTGCTTGTACTTGGCGGCGACGACCTTCAGGCCGGCCTTTTCAAAGCGGGCGTAGATTTCGCCGATGACGTTCTTGGCGACGGCGTCCGGCTTGATGATGGAAAGGGTGCGCTCCAGCGCCATGGGAATACTCCGTTGGGCGGGCCACTTGATCGGCCCGAGGTTAACATGAAAAAAACCCGCGTCAAAACGCGGGCTTAGCCTGATATACGTGCGCCAATTCTAACGTGTAACCCCGCCGTACGGTAGTGCCGGGGGGGGGGGGGGG
>NZ_JBHFHW010000042.1:52919-56234 GCF_057333975.1 Stenotrophomonas sp. AGC87 | reverse complement strand
CCCGCCAACGCCCTGTGTGCCGTGGGTGATCGGCCTGTTCAGGCAATGGCGTGGCCCCCCCCCCCCCCCGACACTACCGGGAGGGCGGATGAACGGACACCCACTTCTGCTGCGCCGCACAATGCAGCGGCACAGCCGCAGGTCTAATATCAAACAATCGTTTGATTGAACTGCCCTGCCCCATGGCCAAACCTGCCCACTTCTCCACCAAGGACCGCATCCTCGGCGCTGCCGAGGAACTGTTCGCCCTGCACGGGTTCGCGGGCACCTCGCTGCGCCAGGTCACCAGCCAGGCGGATGTGAACATCGCCGCGGTCAATTACCACTTCGGCTCCAAGGAGAACCTCGTCAACGAGGTCTTCCGCCGCCGGATGGATGAAATGACCTCGGCCCGGCTGACCCAGCTGGACAGCGCCCGCCGCGAACACCCCGGTGAGCTGCGCCCGGTCCTGGCCGCCTTCGTCGAACCGGCGCTGGCCATGGCCCAGGACCGCCAGACCGGCGGCGCCTTCGTGCGCGTCATCGCCCGCGCCTACGCCGAAAAGAACGACAACCTGCGCAAGTTCCTTTCCGACCATTACGGCCACGTCCTGCGCGACTTCGGCAAGGCGATCTCCGCCTGCGTGCCGGGGCTGAGCAAGGAAGAGCTGTACTGGCGCCTGGATTTCCTCGCCGGCTCGCTCACCTACGCGATGGCCGACTTTGGCTTGATCAAGCGACCCGCTGGTGTCACCGAAGCGGCGCATCGTGCCCATGCCGCCCAGGAACTGATTCATTTCGCCGAAGCCGGATTCCGCGCCAGCGCGGCCTCGAGCGCTCCGACGACCTCCCTTTCCACCCCGTAGAGCCGGGCGTTGACCGGCTTCCAGACAACAAAGGCTTATCGACATGTCCAATTCCCTGCTAGTCCGCCGTGCCGCCGTGCTGGGTGCCGGCGTCATGGGTGCCCAGATCGCCGCCCACCTGACCAACGCCGGCGTCGACACCGTGCTGTTCGACCTGCCCGCCAAGGAAGGTCCGGCCGATGGCATCGTGCTCAAGGCCATCGCCAACCTGGGCAAGCTCAGCCCTGCCCCGCTCGCCAGCAAGTCCTACGCCGAGGCGATCACGCCGGCCAACTATGAGACCGGCCTGGAGCAGTTGAAGGACTGCGACCTGATCATCGAAGCCATCGCCGAACGCATGGACTGGAAGCAGGACCTGTACAAGAAGATCGCCCCGTTCGTGGCCGATCACGCCGTGCTGGCCTCCAACACCTCCGGCCTGGGCATCAACAAGCTCGCTGACGTACTGCCGGAGCAGCTGCGCCACCGCTTCTGCGGCGTGCACTTCTTCAATCCGCCGCGCTACATGCACCTGGCCGAGCTGATCCCGGCGACCACCACCGATGCCGCCGTGCTCGAAGGCCTGGAAGCGTTCCTGGTCACCACCCTGGGCAAGGGCGTGGTGTATGCCAAGGACACCCCGAACTTCATCGGCAACCGCATCGGCGTGTTCTCGATCCTGTCCACCATCCACCACACGCAGGCATTCGGCCTGGGCTTCGACGAAGTCGACGGCCTGACCGGCCCGCTGGTCGGCCGCCCGAAGTCGGCGACCTATCGCACCTCCGATGTGGTCGGCCTGGACACCATGGCGCACGTGATCAAGACCATGGGCGACACCCTGCCCAACGATCCGTGGCATGAATTCTTCAACTCGCCGAAGTGGCTGGACGCGCTGATTTCCAAGGGCGCGCTGGGCCAGAAGACCGGTGCCGGCATCTTCCGCAAGGTCGGCAAGGACATCATGGTGCTGGACCTGGATAAGCAGGACTATCGCTTGGCCGACCGTACCGCCGCGCCGGAAGTGGTCGAGATCCTCAAGATCAAGAACCCGGCCGAGAAGTTCGCCAAGCTGCGCGAGAGCCAGCACCCGCAGGCGCAGTTCCTGTGGGCGACCTTCCGCGATCTGTTCCACTACAGCGCCTACCACCTGGCCGATATCGCCGAGACCGCGCGCGACGTGGATCTGGCCATCCGCTGGGGGTACGGCTGGTCGCTGGGCCCGTTCGAAACCTGGCAGGCGGCCGGCTGGAAGCAGGTCGCGCAGTGGATCGCCGATGACATCGTCGCCGGCAAGAGCATGAGCAATGCCCCGCTGCCGGACTGGGTGTTTGATGGCCGCGACGGCGTGCACGCCGCCGAAGGCAGCTACAGCCCGTCGCGCAATGCCAAGCTGCCGCGTTCGGCCCTGCCGGTGTACCAGCGCCAGCGCTTCCCGGATCCGCTGCTGGGCGAGAGCTTCAGCCCGGGCGAAACCGTGTTCGAGAACGACGGCGTGCGCATGTGGCACGACGGCGACGGCATCGCGGTGGTCAGCTTCAAGACCAAGATGAACACCGTGTCCGACCACGTGCTCAACGGCCTGCAGGAAGCGATCAAGCGCGCCGAGCAGGACTACAAGGGCCTGGTGATCTGGCAGCAGAAGGAGCCCTTCTCCGCCGGTGCCGATCTGGCCGGTGCGCTCGGCCTGCTGCAGGCCGGCAAGGTGGACCAGTTCGAAGAGATGGTGCACAACTTCCAGCGCACCAGCCAGGCGATCAAGTATTCGCTGGTGCCGGTGGTGACCGCCGTGCGCGGCCTGGCCCTGGGCGGCGGCTGTGAGTTCCAGATGCACAGTGCCAAGAGCGTGGCCGCGCTGGAAAGCTACATCGGCCTGGTCGAAGCCGGCGTCGGTCTGCTGCCGGCCGGCGGTGGCCTGAAGGAACTGGCCGTGCGCGCCTCGCAGGCCGCAGGTCCCGGCGGTGATGTGTTCGCCGAGCTCAAGAAGACCTTCGAAACCGTCGCGATGGCCAAGGTCTCCAACTCGGCGGTCAACGCCAAGGAACTGGGCCTGATGCGCGCGACCGACAAGGTTGTGTTCAACAGCTTCGAGACGCTGCACATCGCCAAGGCCGAAGTGCTGGCGCTGGCCGAAGGTGGCTACCGTCCGCCGATGCCGGCCCGCCGCATCCAGGTCGCCGGTGACGTCGGCATCGCCACGTTCAAGATGATGCTGGTCAACATGCTGGAAGGCCGCTTCATCAGCCCGTACGACTACGAGATCGCCGTGCGTATCGCCACCGTGCTGTGCGGCGGCGAAGTGGATCGCGGCACGCTGGTGGACGAAGAGTGGCTACTGACGCTGGAGCGCAAGCACTTCGTCGAACTGGCCCAGCAGGAAAAGACCCAGGCCCGCATCGCGCACATGCTCAAGACCGGCAAGCCGCTGCGTAACTGATGGCGTCACGGGCGCGGCGGACTCCGTCCGCGCCCGTCTGGTGCCGGCCTTGGC
>NZ_JBHFHW010000042.1:51487-52886 GCF_057333975.1 Stenotrophomonas sp. AGC87 | reverse complement strand
CCCCCCCCCACGCCTGTCCCCCTATTTGAAGAGATCACTGCAATGACCAAGCAAATCCAGGACGCCTACATCGTCGCCGCCACCCGCACCCCGGTGGGCAAGGCGCCCAAGGGCGTGTTCCGCAATACCCGTCCCGACGACATGCTGGCCCATGTGCTCCGCTCCGTGGTCGCACAGGCACCGGGCATCGACCTCAACCGCATCGATGACGCGATCATCGGCTGCGCGATGCCGGAAGCCGAGCAGGGCATGAACGTGGCACGCATCGGCGTGCTGCTCGCCGGCCTGCCGGACACCATCGCCGCGCAGACCGTCAATCGCTTCTGCTCCTCGGGCCTGCAGGCCGTGGCCATGGCCGCCGACCAGATCCGCCTGGGCAATTCGGACCTGATGCTGGCCGGTGGTACCGAGTCGATGTCGATGGTGCCGATGATGGGCAACAAGATCGCGATGGCGCCGAGCGTGTTCGACAACGACCACGTCGCCATTGCCTACGGCATGGGCATCACCGCCGAGAAGGTCGCCGAGGAATGGAAGGTCTCGCGTGAGGAGCAGGACGCCTTCGCCCTCGCCTCGCACCAGAAGGCCATCGCCGCGATCCAGAACGGCGACTTCAAGGACGAGATCAGCCCGTACGACGTGCGCACCCGCCAGCCGGACCTGGCCGACGGCCGCCGCATCATCACCCGCGACAAGATCGTGGATACCGACGAAGGCCCGCGCCTGGATTCCTCCGCTGAAGGCCTGGCCAAGCTGCGTCCGGTGTTCCGCAACGGCCAGTTCGGCGGCACGGTCACTGCGGGCAACTCCTCGCAGATGAGCGATGGCGCCGGTGCGGTGCTGCTGGCCTCCGAGCAGGCGATCAAGGATTACGGCCTGACCCCGCTGGCCCGCTTCGTCAGCTTCTCGGTTGCCGGTGTGCGCCCGGAAGTGATGGGTATCGGCCCGATCGCTGCGATCCCGAAGGCACTCAAGCAGGCTGGCCTGACCCAGGATCAGCTGGACTGGATCGAGCTCAACGAAGCCTTTGCCGCGCAGTCGCTCGCGGTCATCCGCGATTGCGGCCTGGACCCGTCCAAGGTCAACCCGCTGGGCGGCGCGATCGCCCTGGGCCACCCGCTGGGTGCGACCGGCGCGATCCGCACCGCTACCCTGCTGCACGGCCTGCGCCGTCGCCAGCAGAAGTACGGCATGGTGACCATGTGCATCGGCACCGGCATGGGCGCGGCGGGTATCTTCGAATCGCTGTAAGCCACTGATCGGTGCCGGCCCTCGGGTCGGCACCGATGCAACGGGTACCACCGATGCATCCGGCGGGACCGGTGCAACCGGTGGGACCGGTGCAACGGATAGGCACCGACCGCTGGTCGGTGCAAGGTCGGAAACGAAAAGGGGGGCC
>NZ_JBHFHW010000042.1:41122-51467 GCF_057333975.1 Stenotrophomonas sp. AGC87 | reverse complement strand
CACTACTACCACTGCATCGCGCGGCGGCAGCTCGTCCTCAGCCTTCAGCCAACATCTTCTGCAGCACTTCGCGCGCCGGACCGGCCAGCTTCTCGTTGTCGAGCGCGAAGCGGATCGTGGCTTCGACCAGGCCCAGATGGGTACCGCAGTCAAAGCGACGGCCCTCAAAGCGGAACGCGTCCACGCGTTCGGTCTTGAGCAGTTCGGCAATCGCGTCGGTCAGCTGGATCTCGCCACCTGCACCGGTCCCGGTCGCTTCGAGCAGCTCGAAGATCTTCGGGCTGAGCACGTAACGGCCGACCACGGCCAGATCGCTCGGGGCGTCTTCGGGCTTGGGCTTTTCGACGATCGCGTTGATCTTGCCCTGGCGGCCGTCGAAGGCCTCGGTGGCCACGATGCCGTAGCTGCCGGTCTTGTCATGCGGCACGTCTTCGACCGCGATGATGCTGGCGCCGGTGGCTTCGTTGGCATCGGCCATCTGCTTGAGCGCACCGTTACCGCGGTTCCAGATCAGATCGTCCGGCAGCAGCACGGCAAACGGTTCGTCGCCGACAATCGCCTTGGCGCACAGCACCGCATGGCCCAGGCCCAATGCCTCAGCCTGGGTCACGAAGACGGCGCGGACGCCGTTGGGCAGCACATGACGGACCAGTTCGAGCTGTTCCTTCTTGCCGGCGCGCTCGAGCTTCTGCTCCAGCTCGTAGGCTTTGTCGAAGTAATCCGCGACCGCATGCTTGTAGCGGTTGGTGATGAAGATCAAGGTGTCACAGCCGGCCTCGATCGCCTCATCAACGGCGTACTGGATCAACGGCCGATCAATGATCGGCAGCATTTCCTTCGGAACGGTTTTGGTGGCCGGAAGGAATCGCGTTCCCAACCCTGCGACAGGAAATACCGCCTTACGAATACGCTTGCTCATCAGAACCTGTTGGCCTCACGCGCCGGAAAGGCGAGAACTTTAGCAGAGCTGACGTGATCGTCCTGTTGCAGCGGAGAGAACTCCGGCATGGTCGCAAACAGAATGCTGTTGATCGCATCAGTGTCGTAGCTGGCAATCGCTTCGCGCAGTTTCGGCACATTGGCCAACACCTGTTCGCGCGCGAACGTGCGTACGCCGGCCTCAAGAATCTTCGGGTGCGCGGTCGGACGATAATCTTCGTCCGAATAGAACAGCGTCTCGTGCAGTTTCTCGCCCGGGCGCAGGCCCGTATAGACGATGGCGATGTCCTTGTACGGCTGCTTGCCGGCCAGGCGGATCATCTGCTCGGCCAGCACGCGGATCGGCACCGGCTCGCCCATGTCCAACGTGTAGATCGCCCCATGCGAAGCCGAGGCGGCCGCCTGCAGGATCAACTGGCAGGCCTCGGGAATCGTCATGAAGTAACGGGTGACTTCCGGGTCGGTCACGGTCACCGGGCCGCCCTTGAGAATCTGCTCGCGGAACACCGGCACCACGCTGCCGGCCGAGGCCAGCACGTTGCCGAAGCGCACGGTCACGAAACGGGTGTGGCTGGTCTTCTGGTCCAGGCTCTGGCAGATCATCTCCGCGTAGCGCTTGCTGGCGCCCAGCGCATTGACCGGATCGACCGCCTTGTCGGTGGAGATGAAGACGAAGTGCTCGATCTTCGCCTCGACACAGGCACGGGCGACGGTCTCGGTGGAGAGAATGTTGTTGCGCACCGCTTCGCGCAGCTGGCGCTCCAGCACCGGCACCTGCTTGTAGGCGGCGGCGTGGAAGACGGAGTCCACCCGCGACAGCGACAGCGCATGGCGGATCACCGCGGGGTCGCCGCAGTCACCCAGCACCGCCTCCACGACCAGATCCGGGAAGCTGCGCTGCAGCTCGGCCTCGATGGTCAGCAGCAGCAGCTCGCTCATTTCGACCAGGACAATCCGCCCTGCCCCGTGGCGTGCACACTGGCGGCACAGTTCCGAACCGATCGAACCGCCGGCGCCAGTGACGAGCACGGTGCGACCACCCAACCAGCCGCGGATCAGCGCCCAGTCCGGCAGGATCGGCTTGCGGCCGAGGAGATCTTCGATCGCCACTTCCTTGAGCTCACCCGGCAACGAGTGACCCAACAGGATGTCGTTGAGCTTGGGCACCATGCGGAACGGCACGCCGGTGCTCTCGCAGATGGCCACTACCCGCTGCATGCCGACGGCATCCAGCGAGGGGATGGCGATCACCAGCAGTTTGGCGGCGGTCTCACGGACCACGGCCGGGGCATCTTCCAGCGTGCCCAGAATCGGCAGGCCCTGCAGCTTGGCGCCCTGCAGATGCGGGGCATCATCGAGCAGGCCGACCGGTTCGAAATCGCCAGAGCGGCGCAGGTCCCGCACCAGGGCTTCGGCCGCCTGGCCGGCGCCGAGGATCAGCACACGGCGGGCGGTGACGTCGGACTGCAGCGCCTGATAGTCCTTCCACGCGCGATACAGCAGGCGCGGGGCGCCCAGCAGCGCCGACAGCGCAAACGGATAGATGACCAGCACCGACATCGGCACGCCTTCGAAGCGCTTGTACGCCAAGGCCACCACGATGGCGAGCAGGCCGATGAAGCTGGCTTTGAAGATGTTGAGCAGATCGGCGACGCTGGCAAAGCGCCACAGGCCGCGGTACAGGCCCACCCGCCAGAACACCACCGCCTGGATGACCAGCACCAGCGAGGTGTCGATGTTCCAGAGCGGCAACGCCGGCGCGTCGGCCAGCATCGAGTAGCGTCCCGCGTGCAGCAGCTGCCAGCACGCCCAGACCATGAAGAGGTCGTGGGCGACAATGGCGGCACGGGGCATCAAGCCGGTAAGTCGGTCCTGCCAATGCGTCATAAACAGCGTAATCCTTCTAGTTGCGCATTCCCTTGCGCAGGAGCAGCCAAAGGCCGGTCGCGAGGATAAACCACGCGATGGCCACGGCAGCCTCCCACCTCGGCTGCAAATTCGTGCATGCATTAAACACTGCCGCACTGAATATTCCAAAAACAAGATACATCCCGGTGACGAAAGTGTGGCTTGCACCACTTTTCACCGCGCGCTGATAGAGATGCTGCGTGTGGGGTTCCATCCAGCGCTGTCCGGACAGGATGCGCGAAAGCAATGTGAAGCCTGCGTCCACAAGAAAGGCCGAAAGCGGCACCAGCAACAGCAGCCAATGGATATCGGTGCGCACGCTGACCAGACAGACCAGCGCCGCGATCGCATAGCCCAGCGCCCCGCTCCCCACGTCGCCCATGAAGATGCGCGCCTTCGGGTAGTTGAACGGCAGGAAGCCCAGGCAGGCCAACCCCAGCACCACGCCAGCCAGCCCGTAAGGCGGCGGCAGGACGAGGGCGAACGCGAGACCGGCCAGGATCGCCTGCGTGGTGGCTATCCCGTTGATCCCATCCATGAAGTTCCAGATGTTGATCAACGAAGTGGCAAACAACAGCGCCAGCAGCGCCTGCCAGGGATTGCCACTGGCGTGCCAGACCAACCCAGCCAGAAGCGCGGCCGCGATGACATGGACCAACAGGCGACGAACCGCCGGCAGCGGCCGATGGTCGTCCCACCAACCGATGCCCGCGACCAGCACCAGCCCCAGCGCGAATACCGCCAGGGTGAGCCCGGCCTTGGGCCAGATCACCGCGGCGACCACGCAGGCCAGCAGCAGGGTCAGCACGATCGCGATGCCACCGCCGCGTGGCGTCGCCACCCCGTGGCTGCGGCGCTCGCCGGGCTCATCCAGTAGATTGCGGCGCAGCGCATAGGCGCGTGCGCCCCAGGTGAGGCCCGCCGATACCGCCAGCACCGCCAGCAGCCCCGCCATCCAGGCAACCATCATGGTTCAGAGCACCGCGTAGTTGAGCAGTGGCTTGACGGTGCCCCATTCCTTGCAGCTCGGGCACTGCCAGTGATGCGTGCGCGCGCCGAAGCCACAACGGGTGCAGCGGTACGCCGGATTGCGGACCAGCAACTGGTCTGTGATGTGCTTGAGGTCGTGCAGGGTCGCGGTGGAATCCGCGCCCTCGGCCAGGGTCAGGTCGATCAGGGCCGACTCGCCACGCACCGACGGACGATCCTTGAGCTGGCGGCCGAGGTAGGCACGCGCCGGAGCGACACCCTCCTGCTCTTCCATCAGCTGGGTCAGGGCCAGCACCGGGGCGATGCCGCGGTAATGCTCGGTCATCTCCGAGAGGAACGCGCGCGCGCCACCGAGGTCGCCGACCTTGCGGTAGTTCTGCATCAGCGCCTGCAGCACTTCTGGCAGATACTCCGGATCGTTGCGGGCGGCACGCTCGAAGGCACGCACGGCGGCTTCGGCATTGCCCGCATCGTTCTCCAGGCGCCCTTCGATGATGCCGGCACGCACCGACATAGCATCGGCCTGGTAGGCGCGCGCGATGGCCGCCCGGGCCTCTTCGATCTTGCCAGCGCCACGGTAACGCTCGGCCAGTTCGCATTCGAACTGCCCGATCAGCTTGCCCATCGGCTCGCCGGTGACCTCTTCGAAGCGGCTGGCGTTGTCGATCGCCTTTTCCCAGTCGCGCTCGGCCTGGTAGATGCCGATCAGGTGCTTGAGCGCCTGCGGTGCGCGCTGGTCGATCTGGGCGAGCTCGGTGAACACGGTTTCGGCACGATCAAGCAGGCCGGACTTCATGTAGTCCTCGCCCAGCGCCAGCAGAGCCTGGACACGCTGCTGATCGCTCAGGTCCGCGCGGTTGACCAGGCCCTGGTGCAGGCGGATCGCACGATCGACCTCACCGCGGCGGCGGAACAGATGGCCCAGCGCGACCTGGGTCTCGAAGGTTTCCTTGTCCAGCTCGGCGATGTGCAGGAACAGTTCGATCGCCTTGTCCGGCTGCTCGTTGAGCAGATAGTTCAGGCCGCGGAAGTACGTGCTGGACAGATGACTGACCTGGTTGTCGCCATGGCGCTGACCGCCGCGACGCCCGATCACCCAACCAGACAGCGCGGCCAGGGGCAGGAACAGGAAGAACCAGAACCACTCGGAGACAAATTCCATCGGCGCTCAGCGTCCGTCGAATGTAGAAGAAGGGGGTGCCACGACCACGGCAGGCGCGGCCTTCTGCGCACGGCGCAGTTTGGCGTACATCGGGATCACCACACTGGCGAGCACGAGGCCGCCGCCGATGATTGCACCGGACAACAGGGCGATGATGATCGCCACGCCGGTGGTGGAATTGATCTGGGTGAAGCCCAGGCTGATGATGATCGGCTGCGAGTTGAGGGCGCCGATGATCAGACCCACGACCAGAACCGCCAGCAGGATCAGCAGACGTACGATGTTCATGCAGCAGCTCCAGTTCCGTAGGGCTCAAGAGTAGCGGACTAACACTCCGCTCTACCAGCCGACTCCATGGAAATCATGCATCCGCCCCTTGGCGGATGGACACTCAGGCAGGATCGCTTTCCAGCGGCACCACGGCGCTGACGCGCTCACGCAGTTCCTTGCCCGGCTTGAAGTGCGGGACATGCTTGCCCGGCAACGCGACCGATTCCCCGGTCTTGGGATTGCGCCCCAGCCGTGCGGGCCGGTAGTGCAACGAAAAACTGCCGAACCCGCGGATCTCGATGCGATCCCCGCCGGCCAGCGCCCCGCCCATCATTTCCAGCAACGACTTCACGGCCAGATCGACATCGTCCGACTTCAAATGCGCCTGTCGGCGCGCCAGGATTTCGATCAGCTCGGATTTGGTCATTACGGGCTCTTGGGGAGGAACTCAGACCCTGAAACGGCCCGGACTGATGTCCGGGCCCGCCCAGGAAACTACGACAGCGACAGACCGATTACTCGGACTTGTTGCCGTTCAGCTGTGCACGCAGCAGCGCGCCGAGCTGGGTGGTGCCGCTCGAGGCCGAAGAGGACTGGTATTCCTCCAGCACTTCGCGCATTTCCGCGTCGTCCTTGGCCTTGATCGACAGCTGCAGGGTACGACCCTTGCGATCCATGCCCACGAACTTGGCTTCAACCTTGTCGCCGACCTTCAGGAACTGGGTCGCGTCGTCCACGCGCTCGTTCGCAACGTCGCGAGCGGCCACGTAGCCTTCGATGCCGTCAGCCAGTTCGATGGTAGCGCCCTTGGCGTCCACTTCCTTGACCACGCCTTCGACCTTGGAACCCTTCGGGTTGGCTGCCATGTACTGACCGAACGGATCCTGCTCCAGCTGCTTGACGCCCAGGCTGATGCGCTCGCGCTCCGGATCGACGGCCAGGACCACTGCGTCCAGGTTGTCGCCCTTCTTGTAGTTGCGGACCACGTCTTCGCCGGTGGTGTTCCAGCTGATGTCGGACAGGTGCACCAGGCCATCGATACCGCCGTCCAGGCCGATGAAGATGCCGAAGTCGGTGATCGACTTGATCTGGCCCGACACCTTGTCGCCCTTCTTGTGGATGGCAGCGAAGGTTTCCCACGGATTGGCGGCAACCTGCTTCATGCCCAGCGAGATGCGGCGACGCTCCTCGTCGACGTCCAGGACCATGACTTCAACTTCGTCACCGACCTGCACAACCTTGGACGGGTTGACGTTCTTGTTGGTCCAATCCATTTCCGACACGTGCACCAGACCTTCCACGCCCGGCTCGATCTCGACGAATGCGCCGTAATCGGTGACGTTGGAGACCTTGCCGAAGACGCGGCTGTTGGCCGGGTAACGACGGGCGATGTTGTCCCACGGATCTTCACCCAGCTGCTTCAGACCCAGCGAAACGCGGTTGCGCTCGCGGTCGAACTTCAGCACGCGCACGTCCAGCTCGTCGCCGACGTTCACGACTTCGGACGGATGGCGCACGCGCTTCCAGGCCATGTCGGTGATGTGCAGCAGGCCGTCGATACCGCCCAGGTCCACGAATGCGCCGTAATCGGTCAGGTTCTTGACGACACCCTTCAGGATCGCGCCTTCCTGCAGCTTGTCCATCAGCTGCTCGCGCTCTTCCGAATGCTCGCTTTCGACGACTGCACGACGGGACACAACGACGTTGTTACGCTTGCGGTCCAGCTTGATGAGCTTGAATTCCAGCTCCTTGCCTTCCAGGTAGGCCGGGTCGCGCACGGGGCGCACATCCACCAGCGAACCGGGCAGGAACGCGCGGACATCCTTGATGTCCACGGTGAAACCACCCTTGACCTTGCCGCTGATGCGGCCGGTGATGGTTTCGTTCTTTTCCAACGCTTCTTCCAGCTCGTCCCACACCATCGCGCGCTTGGCTTTCTCACGCGACAGAACGGTTTCACCGAAGCCGTTCTCGATGGAATCGAGGGCAACCTTGACGACGTCGCCTTCAGCGACATCGATCTCGCCAGCGTCGTTACGGAACTGTTCGATCGGCACGATGCCTTCGGACTTCAGGCCGGCGTTGATCACCACGACATCGCCGCGGACTTCAACAACGACACCGCTGACGATCGAGCCCGGCTTCAGCTTGGCCAGATTGGCCTGACTGGCTTCGAACAGCTCTGCAAATGATTCGGTCATTAGATTTACTCTGTTGGACACATGGGCATTGGCCCCCGAAGGGAACCGCTTACTGCCCGCCTGTTGGTCGACCCCGGTAACGCAGGTCGTGTGTTAAGTAGGAAAACCGCCACGCATCATTGCGGGACGGAGCTTTTGTTGCCTTGCGATGGTGCGACACCGTCGATGGATTGACGGCCCTCCTTTACAACGGATCAGGTACCCGAAACCGGAAGCAGATCCAATACCTTGGCAACGACAGCGTCGATGCCAATACCACTGGTGTCGATGACGACGGCATCGTCTGCCGGCTTCAGGGGCGCCACTGTGCGCTGTGCATCACGGGCGTCGCGGGCCATGATCTCGCGCAGGAGGTCGTCAAAGTTAACCGAAACACCCTTGTCTTTCAACTGCTTATGCCGCCGCTCGGCCCGTTCCTCGGCGCTGGCGGTCAAAAACACCTTGAATGGGGCGTCCGGGAAGATGACCGTGCCCATGTCCCGTCCGTCGGCGACCAGGCCCGGCTCCATCCTGAATGCGCGCTGGCGCTCTTTCAGCGCCGCCCGGACCTCCGGGATGGCGGCAATGGCCGAGGCCAGCGCCCCGGTGGTCTCCAGGCGCAGCTCGTCGGTGGCATCGGTCTCGTTGACCAGCACCCGCAGCCCGCCATCGGCCGATTCCACGAAGCGCACGTGGGTGTCGAAGGTGCAGCGCACCAGCGCCGAGGCGTCGGAGGTATCGATATCAGCCCAGCTGGCGGCCACGCCCACCGCCCGGTACAGGGCGCCCGAATCCAGGTAATGCCAGCCCAGGCGGCGTGCGACAATGCGGCTGACAGTGCCTTTGCCGGCCCCGGAAGGACCGTCAATGGTGAGCACGGATGGAAGCTGATTCATGGGTTTCCCGGTAGATGTGACCGCCCATTCTAGCCCCTGCCCGGGGCGGCTTGAGACTTTTTTGGCCCAACCACTTGAAAGGATGGGAAAAAGCCCGGTAGAATGGCGGGCTTGAACGGGCGTCACCTGCCGATTGTCATCTGCATATCGCGGCCGCGCTCCAACCGAATCCAACGTTTACGCCGAGGTATGCAATGAAAGTCCTGTCTTCCCTGAAGTCGGCCAAGACCCGTCACCGCGACTGCAAGGTCGTCCGTCGCCGCGGCAAGATCTTCGTGATCTGCAAGTCGAACCCGCGCTTCAAGGCTCGCCAGCGCTGAGCCGGCTGGCCTCACGGCCGCCATCGGTCCCTCACCGGACCGGGTGATGAACAAAAAGCCGCCTCCGGGCGGCTTTTTGCTGCCATTTTTGGTGTAATCGCCGGGTAGCTCACGACCGTTGGTCGCGAGACCTTCCGCATTCTTGACCACTGGGGAGTAGATCGAGATGAAGCGTTACCTGACCACCTTGCCGTTGCTGGCCGTGCTGGCCGTTTCCAGCGCCCACGCCGACACCCTGCTGATCGACCGCAGCCGTGAAAAGCCCGCCGTCGCCCTGCCCGTCCGCGGCCAGAGCATGCAGCAGGTCCAGGCCCAGTTCGGCGACCCGGGCGAACGCCTGGAACCGCGCGGCGGGCAGAAGCGCCAGTGGCCCACGATCAACCGCTGGGTCTACCCGCAGTTCACCGTGTACTTCGAAAAGCAGAAGGTGATCGACGTGGTCGCCAACCGCGCCGACGCCAACGAGATCGGGCCGAAACCGCCGATCCGCTGACCCCTTTCCCTTTGCCCGCCAGCCGGCGGGCCATCGCATTGAGATCATGAACGACACGCTCCGCTTTCCGGCCGAATGGGAATCCCAGTCCGCCATCCTGATCGCCTGGCCCCACGCCGACACCGACTGGGCCGACCGCCTGGGTGACGTCGAGGACACCTACATCGCGCTCGTCGCGGCCATCACCCGCTTCCAGCCGGTGGTGATCATCGTCGCCGACGACGACCTGGAGGCGTACGCCGATGCGCGCCTGCGTTCGAACCGGATCGACACGGACCGCGTGCGGTTCGTGACCGCCCAGTACGACGACACCTGGCTGCGCGACTCCGGCCCGATCACGCTCAAGCGTGCCGATGGCGGCTTCCGCCTGCTGGACTTCCGCTTCACCGGCTGGGGCGGCAAGTTCGACGCCAGCCTGGATGATCAGCTGGTGGGCGTGCTGCACGCTGCGGGCCTGTTCGACAACGCGGAGCTGCAGAGCATTCCGTTCGCGCTGGAAGGCGGCGGTATCGAGACCGACGGCGCCGGCACCCTGCTGACCACCTGGCAGTGCCTGCACGAGCGTCATCCGGACCGCAGCCGGGAATCGCTCAGCGCCGACCTGGCCACCTGGCTGGCCCAGGACCGTGTGCTGTGGCTGGACCATGGCTATCTGGAAGGCGACGATACCGACGCCCACATCGATACCCTGGCCCGCTTCGCCTCGACCGACAGCATCGTCTACCAGGCCTGCGACGACGCGGGCGATTCGCACTACGCCGAACTGCAGGCGATGGGTGCGGAGCTGGCGGCGCTGCGTACCACCGACGGCCAGCCGTACCGCCTGTTCCCGCTGCCGTGGGCACAGCCGGTGATCGACGAAGGCCGCCGCCTGGCTGCGTCGTATGCGAACTACCTGATCCTCAACGGCGCGGTGCTGATGCCGGCCTATGGCGATGCGGCCGACGAGGCTGCGCGTGCGGTGTTGGCCCAGGCCTATCCGGACCGCGAGATCGTGCCGGTGCCGTGCCGTTCGCTGATCTGGCAGAACGGCAGCCTGCACTGCATCACCATGCAGCTGCCGGCCGGGTTGTTGGCCTAAGCGCCACGACCAACGGTCGCGGGCTACCGCTGTTTGGCAGGCCACCGACGCACTGTCGAAGGGATGGCGGGTGTGGAGGGGCGGGACCGTCAGGGCGCCATGGATG
>NZ_JBHFHW010000042.1:38157-41074 GCF_057333975.1 Stenotrophomonas sp. AGC87 | reverse complement strand
CCCCCCCCCCCCCCCCCCCCCCCCCCCCCAGCCCAGCCGCCGCAGCCCGCCAACCACGCGTCTGCCCATTTAGCAGCCAGCACGCTGCGTGCACCCATCCGCGATAAACTGCGTTTTTCCCCTTGCAGGACCGTCTCCGGATGAGCTCACGCCACACCCTTTCCGTCGCCCTGATCCAGGAGCGCAACCACGGCGATGCCGAGGCCAATCTGGCCGTCATCGAAGCGCGCGTGGCTGAAGCGGCCGCGCAGGGTGCCAAGCTGATCCTGCTGCAGGAACTGCACAACGGTGCGTACTTCTGCCAGCACGAGTCGGTGGATGAATTCGATCTGGCCGAGCCGATCCCGGGCCCAAGCACGGAGCGCCTGGGCGCGCTGGCCAAGAAGCATGGCGTGGTGATCGTCGGCTCGCTGTTCGAGCGTCGCGCGGCCGGGCTGTACCACAACACCGCGGTGGTCTTCGAGAAAGACGGCACCCTGCTCGGCAAGTACCGCAAGATGCACATCCCGGATGATCCTGGCTTCTACGAGAAGTTCTACTTCACCCCGGGCGATCTGGGTTTCACCCCGATCGACACTTCGGTGGGGCGCCTTGGCGTGCTGGTGTGCTGGGACCAGTGGTATCCGGAAGCGGCGCGCCTGATGGCGCTGGCCGGCGCCGAGCTGCTGCTCTACCCCACCGCGATCGGCTGGGACCCGGATGACCAGCGCGACGAACAGGGCCGCCAGCGCGATGCGTGGGTGCTCAGTCACCGCGGCCATGCGGTGGCCAACGGCGTACCGGTGCTGAGCTGCAACCGCGTCGGCCATGAAGCCTCGCCGATGGGTGCCTCGGGCATCCAGTTCTGGGGCAACAGCCATGTGCTGGGCCCGCAGGGCGAGTTCATCGCCGAAGCCGGTGGCGAGCCGACCGTGCTGGTCTGCGATGTGGACCTGCAGCGCAGCGAGCACGTCCGCCGCATCTGGCCGTTCCTGCGTGATCGCCGCATCGATGCATACGGCGATCTGCTCAAGCGCTACATCGACTGACCGACCAGGACACCCCACCGTGACCGTGCACCTGCGCGACGCCACCGATGCCGATATCGCGGCCATCACCGCGATCTATGCGGTGGAAGTGACCGACTTCGTCAACACCTACGAGTACGAGATCCCGGAGGCGGCGGAAATGCGCCGCCGCATGCAGGACATCGTCAGCCGCGGCTTTCCGTACATCGTGGCCGAGGTCGATGGCCAGGTGGCCGGCTATGCCTACGCCAATACCTACCGCGGCCGGATCGCCTATCAATGGACCGTGGAGAATTCGGTCTATGTGGATGCGGCGTTCCAGGGCCGCGGCGTCGGCACCGCGCTGATGCAGGGCCTGATCGATGCCTGCGTCGCACGCGGTTACCGGCAGATGGTGGCCGTGATCGGCGAGCCGACCAATACTGCCTCCATCAAACTGCACGAGCGTTTCGGTTTCCATACCGTCGGCGTTTTCCGCGGCCTCGGCCGCAAGCATGGCCGCTGGCTGGATACCGTCCAGATGCAGCGCGCGCTCGGCGATGGTGCCGACAGCGCCCCTTCGAATGAATGATGCAATGACCGATACCCTGATTGACGCCGGCGACACGTTGTTCGCCGGCCAGCCCGTCCGCATCGTCGAACGCGATGGCGTGCGCTACACCCTGCTGGGCACCGCGCACGTCTCGCAGGCCAGCGTGGAGGCGGTGGAACGTGCGATCGAAAGTGGCCGCTTCGACGCGGTCGCGGTCGAACTGGACGCGCAGCGCCTGCAGGCACTGACCGATCCGGATGCGCTGGCCAAGCTCGACCTGGTCGAGGTGATCCGCAAGGGCCGCGTCGCCCTGTTCGCCGCCAACCTGGCCTTGGCTGCCTACCAGCGCCGCCTGGCCGAACAGCTCGAGATCGAGCCGGGTGCCGAGCTCAAGCGCGCGGTCACTCTGGCCAACGAACGCAACCTGCCCGTGCACCTGATCGACCGCGAGGTCGGCCTGACCTTCCGGCGTGCCTCGCAGCGCCTGGGCTTCTTCGGCAAGATCAAGCTGGTGATGGGCCTGGGCGCTGGCCTGTTCGCCTCCGAGGAAGTGGGCGAAGACGAGATCGAGAAGCTCAAGCAGGGCGATATGCTCGAAGCCAGCTTCGGCGAGTTCGCCAGCGAGAGCCCTGCCCTGTACGACACCATCATCGGCGAGCGCGACCGCTACATGGCCACGCGCCTGCGCGAAGTGCACGACCCGGCCCAGCGCGAAGTGCTGGCCGTGGTCGGTGCCGGTCATCTGGCCGGTCTGGCCAAGTACCTGGAAACCGACACCGACGCACCGGGCCCGCTGCGCGAATCGCTGGAAGACGTGCCGAAGAAGCGCAACATCCCGTGGATCACGCTGGCGATCCTCGCCATCGTGCTGACCGGTATCGGTGTGGGCTTCTATCGCGGCGGCCTGGGCGTCGGCAGTGAACTGCTGGCGGTCTGGGCGATGTACACCGGCGGCCTGGCCGGCCTGGGCTGCCTGTTGGCCGGCAGCCACCCGCTGAGCATCCTGACCGCGATCGTGGTGGCCCCGTTCAAGCCGTTCCGGCTGAGCATCCCGACCGGTGCGTTCTCGGCCCTGGTGGAAGCGCGCCTGCGCAAGCCGGCCTACGAAGATTTCCTGAAGCTGCGCGACGATGCGCAGAGCGTCAAGGGCTGGTACCGCAACCGGGTGACCCGCGTGGTGCTGACCTTCATGCTGACCAACCTGGGCAGCATGCTCGGGTTGTGGCTGACCGGGTTCCAGGTGTGGGGCAAGGTCGCGGGGTGATTCCCGCGCCGGCTGTGAATCGAAAGGCCACGCAATGCGTGGCCTTTTTTGTGCACGAATGTGGGAACCGCAGGTAGTGGCGGGGGGGGGGGGGGGGGGGGGGGGGGGGGGGGG
>NZ_JBHFHW010000042.1:25409-38137 GCF_057333975.1 Stenotrophomonas sp. AGC87 | reverse complement strand
CCCCCCCCCCCCCCCCCCCCCCCCCCCCCCCCCACTACCGCCATGCGTGTAATCCCTCGCCACGCGGCAGAATTGGGGGTTCTCAGCGGTAGATCCACGCCATGCGTGGATGCGGTCCGCGAAAAAAGGAGGCCCGCCCAACGGGCCTCCATCCACCCTCAAACCGATTCTGCGCCCGGCTCGACCACCGGAGCATCCACGCCGCGGCCACGCGCGCGCCGGATGATCCGCGACACCGCCGTGCTCATGTCATCGAGCATCGCGTAGATGGTCGGCAGGAACAGCAGGCTGACCACCGTGGAGAACGCCAGGCCGCCGGCGATGGCGCGGGCCATCGGATAGTACGGCGGGCCATTGCCGAGCAGCTGGGTGTCGGTCATGGAGATCGGAATCATCGCCAGGATCGCGGTCCCCATCGTCATCATGATCGGGCGCAGTCGCTCGCGTGAACCTTCCACCAGGGCCTGGGTGCGGCCCATGCCACGGCGGCGCAGGTTGTTGATGTGCTCGATCATCACGATGCCGTTGTTCACCACCACCCCCATCAACACCAGGATGCCGATGAAGGACATGATCCCGAACGAGGTGCCAGTGATCCAGAACAGCCAGAACACACCGAAGATCGAGAACAGCACGCCACTCATGATCGCCGCCGGGAACAGCAGCGATTCGAACACCGCCGCCATCACGACGTAGATCATCACCAGCGCGATCACCAGATTGAACATCATCTGCGACATCGCCTGGTCGTCGTCGCCGTAGTCGCCGCCGTCGAAGCTGAAGGTGTAGCCGGCCGGGAAACTCATCGGCGTGAGCATCTCCTCCATGGCCTTGCGCCCTTCCGGCACGGTGACCTTCTCGGCCAGGTTGGCCTTGATGGTCAGCGTCGTCTGGCGGTTGGTGCGACCGATCTGCGTAGCCGAGGGCTTGATCGCCACATCCACCAGGCTCAGCAGCGGCACTGAACGACCGTCACCGGTGCGCACGGTGTAGCTGGCCAGGTCTTCCGGGCTGCTCTGCTCGGCACCGGCGAAACGCACCCACACCGGCACTTCGCTGTCACCGCGGCGGAACTCGCGCAGCGGCGCGCCACGCAGGGCCAGGCCGACAAAACTGGCGACCTGCTCGGCGTTGAAGCCGAAGGCGGCCGCGCGCTCGCGGTCCACATGGATGGACAACTCGCTGCCCTTCTCGCCGTTGTCGATGCGCACGTCGCGCAGTTCCTTGCGCTGGGCCAGCAGCGGCACCACTTCCTCGCCGATCTCCTGCAGCATCTTGGTCGAGTCGCCGACCAGCTGCACCTGTACCTGGTTGTTGCCACCGCCGCCGCCGTCGCCCGAGTTGCCGACCACATAATCGGCACGCGCCGAACGCGGCAGGCCCTTGCGCAGTGCCTCCTGCACGGCCGGCATGCTCTTGGCGTGCTCGGTGTCGAAGGTCACGATCGTGCTGCTGCCTTCCTGCTCGCTGTACCAGGAATACACCTGGGTGATGTGCAGCGCCTCGCGGTTGTCGTCCAGGTAGCGTTCGACGCGTGCCACTTCCTCGGACATCTGCCCGAACGTATAGGCGCCCTTCCAGTTGTACCCGATGAACACCTCGTGGCCACCCTCGCCACCGAACATGTCGATCTTGGTCAGCTTCATCGGCACCAGACTGATCAGGATCACGATCAGGATGCCGAACACGCTCCAACCGCGGTGCTCCAGGGTCCACTGCAGCAGTGTGGCGTAGCGGCGCTGCAGGCGGGCGATCACCCCGCTGTCCGAATGCACCAGCTTGGGCGTCTGCATGCGCGCGGACAGCATCGGGATCAGGCTCACCGCGACCAGCCAGGAGGCCAGCAGCGAGACCGAGATCGTGATGGCGATCTGCGACATGAAGATGCTGATGTTGTTCGTCTCGCCGAACAGGTTCGGCACGAACACGATGCAGTGGCACAGCGTGCCGGCGCTCAGCGCGATGGCCACGTTGCGGGTGCCGATGATCGAGGCCAGCCGTGGCTGGTCCGGCATCCGCTCACGTTCCTGGTAAATGCTCTCCACCACCACCACGGCGTTGTCCACCAGCATGCCGACCGCCAGCAGCAGGCCCATCATGGTCAGGATGTTGAGGGTGACGCCGGCGAAATACATGAAGCCCAGCGTGATCACGAAACAGATCGGGATCGCCAGGGTCACCATCAGCGTGGATGGCCAGTGGCGCAGGAAGAAGAACAGCACCGTGATCGACAACAGCAGGCCGACCGCACCCGCCTCGGCCAGCTCCAGCAGCGAAGACGTCACCATCGTGCCCTGGTTGTCGATCACCTTGATCTGCACATCGCGCATCGAGGGCTGCGTGCGGATCGCCTCCACTTCCGCCAGCGCGGCACGCGACACCTCCACCAGGTTGGCGCTGCGTTCCTTGTAGATATCCAGGCCGACGGCCGGGTTGCCGTCCAGGCGGCGACCGTAGTTCATGCGCGTGGGTTTGAGCCGGATCTCGGCGATGTCGCCCAAGCGCAGGCCCTTGTTGTCGATGACCAGATCGCGCAGATCCTGCAGGTCGGTGATCTCGCCCACCGGCTGGATGCGCACGCGCTGGCCGTTGTCGTCGATCTGCCCGGCCGAGATCGAGAAGTTCAGCGTGCGCAGGCGGTCGCTGAGCTCGTTGATGCTCAGGTTGTGCGCGGTCAACCGGTCCGGGCTGATCGCAATCTCGACCTCGTTCGGTGGTGCGCCGGAGATGTTGACCCGCGCCACCCCCGGGATGCGCTCGATGCGCCGCTTGAACTCGCGGTCGAGCATGTCGTAGGCGCCGGTCAGGTCGGTGGCACTGGCCAGGCGCACCTTCAGCACCGGGTCGTCGCTGCTGGACCACTTGAACACGTTGTAGCGCTGCAGGTCGTCAGGCAGGTCGCTGCGGATCGCATCGATACGCTCACGGGCATCCGACGCCGCGATGGCGATGTCGCGGTCCCAGTCGGTGAACTCGATGAAGATGCTGGCGCCTTCGGAGGTGGCCGAGGAGCGCATGCGCTTGATCCCGGTCATCGTTGCCAACGCTTCTTCGGTCGGCCGGATGATGTTGCGCTCGACCTCCTCCGGCGTGGAACCCGTATAGGGCACCTGCACGAACAGGAAGGGTGCCGAGATGTCCGGCAGCGCTTCCAGCGGCAGCCGGAACGAGGCGATCAGGCCCACCACCGCCAACGACACAAAACACATGATCGTGGTGATGGGCCGGCGGATGGAGAACTCGGCAATGCTCATGCCGGCTCCTGTGCAGCGTCAGGGTCCGTCCCGGACACGCGCGTCTTGAGGTGGCGGCCGCGCTCGCGGTAGTAGGCGTCGCCACGACGATCCAGCAGGTCGTACACCACCGGGATCACCACCAGGGTCAGCAGGGTGGAGACCAGCAGGCCACCGATCACGGTGATCGCCATCGGCGCGCGCACTTCGGCGCCCTCGCCCATGGCCACCGCCAGTGGCAGGAAGCCGAACAGCGTGCACAGCGTGGTCATGATGATCGGGCGCAGACGGGAACGCGCGCCTTCCACCAGTGCCTCGCGCTTGGGCACACCGGCCTCGCGCAGCTGGTTGACCTTGTCGATCAGGATGATCGCGTTCTTGGTCACCAACCCCACCAGCAGGATCAACCCGATGAACACCACCACCGAAATCGGCTTGCCGGTCAGCATCAGCGCCAGGATCGCGCCGACCAGCGCCAGCGGGATGGTGAACAGGATGACGAACGGGTGCAGCAGCGATTCGAACTGCGAGGCCATCACCAGGTAGACCAGGAAGATCGCCAGGCCGAAGGCGAAGATCAGCGAGCGCGCCGAATCAGCCAGTTCCTCACCCTGCCCACCGATGTGCATGCCCACACCCGCACCCAGCGGCTGCTTGGCGACCATGTCCTGCACTTCACGCACGGCACCACCGAGGTCGATATCGCGCAGGTTGGCCGAGACCACCGCCACGCGGGTCTGATCGGCGCGGTGGATCTCGCTCGGGCCGTTGGTGGCGACCACCTCGGCCACCGAATCCAGCGTCACCGGCCGGTTGCTGCCCGGGTTGACGATCAGCCGGCGGATGCTGTCCACGCTGGCCCGGTCGCCTTCCTGGGCACGCACCAGCACGTCGATCTTGCGGTCGCGGAAGCTGTAGCGCGTGGCCACGTCACCGCGCACCTTCTTGACCACCACATCGGCGATCTGCCGCGTGGTCAGGCCCAAGGCACCGGCGCGCTCCTGGTCGAAGCGGATCTGGATCTCCGGGAAGCCCTCTTCCACCGTGGATTTGACGTCGGCGTAGTGCGGGTTGTTGCGCAGCATCGCAGCCAGCGCCTTGCCGGCCGTTTCCAGCGTGGCCATGTCCTGGCCGCGCAGTTCCACTTCCAGCGGGGTGGAGAAGCTGAAGAGCGCCGGGCGGGCGAAATCGACCTGCACGCCGGGGTGCTGCTGCATCGACTCACGCAGGCGCTCGGTGATCGCCGCTTCGGTGCGCGCGTTGCCGCCGCCGGCCATCACCACGGTCAACTTGCCGATGTTCTCGCCACTCTCGGTCGGGCTGGCATCCAGGCGGGTGCCGCTGCCGCTGACCCCATACAGCGAGGCGATGCTGTCGTCCTTGGCATGGGCCAGCTGCATCTCGCGGACCAGCGCATCGGTCTGCTTGAGCGGCGTGCCGGCCGGCAGCTTGGCGGTCATTTCGAAGCGGTCCTGGGCCAGCTGCGGGATCAGATCCGCACCCAGCATCGGCACCAGCGCCATCGTGCCGACGAAGGCCAGCGCGGCCAGACCCAGCACCTTGCCCGGGTGATGCAGCGCGCCCGGCAACAGCTTCAGGTAACCGCGCTCGGCACCGGCGTACGGCTTCATCGCCACATCGCTGGCCTTGCGCATCACCGGGCCGACCACGGCCACCAGACCGCGCCAGACGCGGATCACCGACCAGGCAATCCCGAAGCAGATCCAGCGCACCAGCGTGCCCACGCCGCGACGGCTACCGGCGACCGGCTTCAGCCAGCGGCTGTCCGGCTGCCACGGCTGATGCGCGGGTTCTTCCGGGAAGGCCAGCGGTGGCCGGCCCTTGAGCGAGCTCAGCATCGGGATCAGGGTCATCGACACCAGCAGCGAGATCGCGATCGCGATCGCCACGGTCAGCGCCTGGTCGCGGAACAGCTGGCCGGCGATGCCGTCCACGAACACCAGCGGGAGGAACACCGCGATGGTGGTCAGGGTCGAGGCGACCACGGCCATGCTCACTTCGCGGGTGCCGACGATGGCGGCCTGCAGGATGCTCAGGCCACGCTCGCGCGCCTTGGCGATGCTTTCCAGCACCACGATCGAGTCGTCCACCACCAGTCCGGTGGCCAAGGCCAGACCGCCCAGCGACATCACGTTCAAGCTCAGGCCGAGCTGGCCCATGAAGAAGAACGTGGTGATGATCGAGACCGGCAGCGACAGGCTGATCACGAAGGTGCTCCAGCCATCGCGCAGGAACAGGAAGATGATCAGGATGGCGAGGATGCCGCCGATCACGGCGTCTTTCTTGACGTCGCTGATGGCGTGTTCGATGAAGCGCGACTGGTCTTCGATGGTGGTCAGTTCGGCATCGCCGGGCACCTGGCCCTTGATCTGCTCCAGACGCGCACGCAGCGCCTCGGCGGTCGACACCGTATTGGCATCGCCCTCCTTGTAGATCGCCAGCTCGACCGCCTCCTTGCCGCCGAGGCGGATGATCGCTTCGCGTTCCTTGTAGCCCTGGCGCACGGTGGCGACATCCTTCAGCCGCACCGGCACGCCATTGGCGATGTTGGTGGAGCTGCTGCTGGATGCGCTCTGCGCGGCCGAGGCGGCGGCCACGGCGGCATCCGAGCCGGTCGAGGCGGCGATGGCGAACATCTGCTGCATCGCTGCGTCGGCGGCGCTGCCGTTGCTGCTCTGGGTGGTCACCAGCAGGTTGCGGATGTCCTCCAGATCGGCGAACTGGTTGACGGTGCGCACCAGGTAGCGCTGCGAGCCCTCCTCCAGGCGACCGCCGGAGATGTTGATGTTCTCTTCCTTGAGGCGCTTGATGACGGTGTCGATCGGCAGGTTGAGCTGGGCTAGCTTCTGCTGGTCGATGTCGACCTGGATTTCATCCTCCAGACCGCCGCCAACCTTGACCGCCGCCACGCCGGTGACCGGCTCCAGTTTCTTCTTCAGATCTTCATCGGCGTAGCGGCGCAGCTCGGTGAGCTGGCGCACGGCCTCGGCATCGCTGGATGGATCGGTCTTCGCCGAGATCACCAGGCGCATGATCGGCTCGGTGGACGGATTGAAGCGCAGCAGCACGGGCGATTTCGCCTCCAGCGGCAGGTTCAGCGCTTCCATCTTGTCGCGCACCTCCAGGCTGGCCTGGTCCATGTTGGTGCCCCAGGCGAACTCGAGCACCACATCGCTCTGGCCGGTCCGCGAGATCGATTTGAGCTTGCGCAGGTTCTTGACCACGCCGACGGCTTCCTCGACCGGCTCGGTGATCAGCGTTTCGATTTCCGCCGGCGCTGCACCGGTGTATTCGGTGCGCACGGTCAGGGTCGGGTAGCTCAGGTCGGGCAGCAGATTGACCTTGAGATTGCCCAGCGCGATGAAGCCGAACAGCATCAGCGTGACGGTGAACATCGCGATGGTGACGCGGCGGCGGGTGGCGAATTCCACCAGGCCGCCGCCATGGGCACCTGGGCGCTCGCCCTGGTGCGGATCCTTGCCGTGGTCGTTGCCGGCCGCTGTCATTGACGGCTCTCCGCCTTGGCCGGTGCCGGCTTGGCGACGGCAGTGGCGGCCGGCTTGTCACCGATCACCTGCACCGCGGTGCCGTCACGCAGCGCCACCTTGCCGGCGGTCACCACCTGGTCACCGGCGGCCAGGCCCTCGCGGATTTCCACCCACGGGCCTTCGGCATAGCCCAGCTTGACCGGCACGCGCGCGGCCTTGCCCTCGCGCACGCGGAACACCGCCGGCTCGCCATCGTCGAGCAGTGCGATGCGCGGCACCACCAGAGCATCGGCACGCTGGTCGTAGTCGATCCGGATGCGGCCGAACATGCCCGGCTGCAGGCCTTCAGCATCTTCGCCAAAGCCACTGACCACGCGGAAGGTGCCGCTGCCGGCATCGACCACCGGCGAGATGCGGTCCACCGTGCCCGGGAAAGTCTTGCCCGGCAGCGCATCGGCGATCAGCGTGACCGGCTGGCCCGGGCGCAGCGTGGCCAGCTCGCGCTCGGGCACATTGAGCGTGGCTTCCAGGCGCGAGTTGTCGACGATGCGGAAGATCGGTGTGTTGATCTGCACGAAGTTGCCGGTCTTGATCGAGCGCGAGGCGATCACGCCCGAGATCGGCGCGATCACGGTCGTGTAGGAGAGCTCCAGCGTGGCCAGGCGGTACTGCGCGCGGGCATTCTCCAGGTCGTACTTGATCTGGTCGACGTCCGAGGCACTGACCATCTGCTGGCCGATCAGCTTCTGGGCGCGCTGGTAATTGTTCTCCAGCTTGCGCATCTGCGCCTCGCTCTGGGCCACGGCCAGGCGCGCACGGTCCGGATCCAGCCGCACCAGCGGCTGCCCGGCACGTACCTGCTGGCCCTCTTCGACCAGCACCGCCAACGCGACGCCGGAGGTCTTGGCGACCACCTGCGACTCACCCCGCGGTTCCAGTGCGGCCGTGCCGGTGTAGCTGGCGGCGACGGGGCGGCGGCTGGCGGCAACGGCTTCGACCGGTACCGCATCAACCTTCTTCTCGGCCTTGCCGTCCTTTTCAGCGGCGTTGGCTTCGGCGGGGCCGGCGCCACCGCAGCCGCTCAGCAGCAGGGTGGAGGTGATCAGCAGTGCAGCGGCACAGCGTCCGGTGCGGCCGAGCAGGAAAGAGTGTCGCGACATCGTCGTGTCCCTAAGGATGCGTGGGCAGGTGTGGTAGCAAAGTAATGCACCACGTCACGACCACACCATATCCCAAAGGTCATGGTGACCTGCGGCGATGGCTTCCCGGGCCCGGTTTCAGCTAGATGAAATGGCAGGCTATACTCGGCCCAGTTCCGTACCCCACGCCGGAACGACCAGACCCGTTTATCGGAAAAGGACATCATGCGCCCGCAGCCGCTCGCCGCTTGTCTCGTTCTGGCCGTCCTCCTGCCCCTCGGGGCCGCCGCACAGGCCGCAACACCCGCTCCTGCAGTACCTGCCACCCCCGCTCCGGCCACCACCGCGCCGGCGCCCGCCGCCGTCACCGGCCGGTTCGACAATGGCCGGGTGCTGGCCTACACGTGCCAGGGGTGCCACGGCATTACCGGGTACAAGAACGCCTACCCCAGCTACAAGGTGCCCAAGATCGGCGGGCAGACCCGTGAGTACCTCAGCCAGGCGCTGACCGAGTACCGCCACGGCAAGCGCAAGCATCCGACGATGCAGGCGCAGTCGATGAGTTTCAGCGAACAGGAGATCGCCGATCTCGCTGTTTACCTGTCCACCGTCAAATAAGCGCGCTCATGTCGAAAGCCACGCCACTCCAGCGTTACGCCATCGCCCTGTCCGTTGCCCTGCTGATGACTGCGTGTTCGCAGTCACAGGTGGAGAACAGCGCAGATTCCGCCGCCGATCCGGGCCACGCCAGTGGTGAACACGGGTCCGGCTCCTCCGCCGGCCTGCCGGCCGGCCGCATCGCCGCCGGTGAGGCGCGTGCCCAGGTCAAGGGTAAAGCCACCGGGCAGAGCTGCATCGACTGCCACGGGGCGGACGGCAACAAGCCGATCGACCCGACCTACCCGAAACTGGGTGGGCAGTACGGGGATTATCTGGCGCACAGCCTGCAGGCCTACCGCGCGGGGGATCGCCAGCACGCGCTGATGACCCCGCAGGCGACCGACCTGAGTGATCAGGACATCGCCGATCTGGCTGCGTATTTCGGCTCACGGCCGACCCAGCTGCGGGATCTGCACGGCTTGAAGTGACGGCGGTAGAGCCGACCGTTGGTCGGCTGCCATCAGCCACGCATGGCGTGGCTCTACCGGTGCGTGACGGTTGTTCAGCCACGCATGGCGTGGCTCTACCGTTTGCTGCGGTGTTCGGGGGGGTGGAGCCACGCCATGCGTGGCTGCCCCTGCCCGATTGCCGGATCAGGCGTCCAGCTCTTCCCAGCGCGCGTACGCGGCATCCAGCTCGGCCTGCACCTTGGCGAGCTTCGCATTGTGCGCGGCCATGTCGGGCGCGCTGCGCTGATAGAACGCCGGGTCGTTCATCGCGGCGGTGAGGCCTTCGACGTCCTTCTCCAGCGTTTCGATCTTCAGCGGCAGCTGTTCCAGCTCGCGCGCGTCCTTGTAGCTCAGCTTGCGCTTGGGCTCGGCCGGCGCGGCAGCAGCAGCGGCCGCAGCAACCGGCTTGGCCGCCACCACCGGTGCGGACGCAGCCGCGGCGGCCACGCGTGCGGCGTGGCGCTGCCAATCGGTATAGCCGCCCACGTACTCCCCGACCACGCCATCGCCTTCCATCACCATCGTGGAGGTCACCACGTTGTCCAGGAAGTCACGGTCATGGCTGACCAGCAGCAACGTGCCGGTGTAATCGCTCAGCAGCTCTTCGAGCAGCTCGAGGGTTTCCACGTCCAGATCGTTGGTCGGTTCATCCATCACCAGCAGGTTGGAGGGCTGCGCGAACAGCTTGGCCAGCAGCAGGCGGTTGCGCTCACCACCGGACAACCGGGTGATCGGCGCGCGGGCGCGCTCGGGCGAGAACAGGAAGTCCTGCAGGTAGGCATGCACGTGCTTGCGCTTGCCGTTGAACTCGATGAAATCGCGGCCCTCGGCCACGTTCTCGATCGCGGTCCAGTCTTCGCGCAGCACCGCACGGTACTGGTCGAAATACGCGATCTGCAGGTTGGTACCGGCACGCACTTCGCCGCTCTGCGGCTGCAGGTCGCCCAGCAGCAGCTTGAGCAGCGTGGTCTTGCCGCTGCCGTTCGGCCCGATCAGGCCGATGCGGTCGCCACGCAGGATGACGGTGCTGAAGTCCTTGACCATCACACGCTCGCCGAAGGCGAACGAGATGTCCTTGACGTCGATCACCTTCTTGCCGGAGTTCTCCGCCTGCGCGGCTTCCATGCGCACGTTGCCGCCGAGTTCGCGGCGCTGCGAGCGATCGTTGCGCATTGCCTTGAGGCGGCGCACACGGCCTTCGTCGCGGGTGCGGCGGGCCTTGATGCCCTGGCGGATCCAGATTTCTTCCTGCGCGAGCAGTTTGTCGAAGCGCGCGTTTTCCTGCGCCTGCGCATTCATGCGCTCTTCGCGGCGGCGTTCGTAGTTGGCCCAGTCGCCCGGCCAGCTGGTGACCTGGCCGCGGTCGATCTCGACGATGCGGGTGGCCAGTGCACGCAGGAAGCGACGGTCATGGGTGACGAACACCACGCTGCCGTTCCAGTTTTTGAGGAACATTTCGAGCCAGTCGATGGCTTCGATGTCCAGGTGGTTGGTCGGTTCGTCGAGCAGCAGCAGATCCGGCGAGGACACCAGCGCGCGGCCAAGCAGCACGCGGCGCTTCATGCCGCCGGACAGGCGCGCGAATTCGGCATCGCCGTCCAGGTCGAGCTTGGTCAGGGTCTCGCTGACGCGCTGATCCAGGCCCCAGCCGTTGGCGGCATCGATCTTGGCCTGCACGGCCGAGAGCGCATCACCGTCGAAATCCTCGGCCATGCTCAGGTGGTGGAACTCGGCCAGCCACTGGCCCAGCTCGCCCAGGCCATCGGCGACCACGTCGAACACGCTGCCGGCGGCACCGTGCGGGACCTCCTGTTCCAGGCGGGTGATGCGCACCCCCTGCTGCACGCGGACTTCGCCGTCATCGGGCTTGTGATCGCCGGACAGCAGTTTGAGCAGGGTCGATTTGCCGGCGCCGTTGCGCCCGATCAGGGCGATACGCTCGCCCGGCTCGATCGACAGTTCGGCTTTTTCCAGCAACAGGGGGCCGCCGACGCTGAAGTCGACGTTTTGCAGAGTAATCAGAGGCATCCGACCATTGTACGGTCTGGCGGCAACCGCGTCGCTTACTCCTGACCGAACGCGTCCGCAGGCAGCCCCAGCAGCGCCCACAGCGCCGTGGGCACCCGCTTGCCCGGATGGCGTACCACCCACAGCTGGCGCGACATCGGCGGCACCGGCGTCTCCACGACGCTCAAGCTGCCCAGCGCCAGCAGATCGGCCACCGCATGCCGCGACAGGCACGCCAGGCCAAGTCCGGCCGCAGCGGCCTGCTTGATCGCCTCGGTGCTGCCCAGCTGCATGGCGCGGGCAAAGTGATGCAGGTGCGGCAGCAGCGCCTGCTCGACCGCCTCGCGGGTGCCCGAACCCGGCTCACGCAGCAGCCAGCGGGCCTGCGCCAGCGCCGCGACATCCATGTTCGTGGGCGTCGTTCCCGGCGCGGCCACGATGACCAGATCATCGCGCTGCCACGGCATCACCTGCAGGCCGCTTTCATGGCACGGGCCTTCAATCAGGCCCAGATCGACCTCCAGGCGCTGAACCGCCGCGACCACGTCCGCGCTGTTGCCGATCTGCAGGTCCACCTGCGCCTGCGGGTTATCGGCCAGCAGCGCGGCGACGCGGGACGGCAGCAGGTAGTTGCCGATCGTAGTGCTGGCCCCGAGCCGCAGCAGCAGAGGCAGTGCACCGGGCCCGACCTGCCCGACCCCGGCCAGCCGCTCCAGATCGACGGCGGCGACCAGCAGCGCGCGGGCCGGATCCAGCAGCGCCCGCCCCTGCGGATTGAGCACCAGCCGGCGCCCGATCCGGTCGAACAGCGGGCTGGCCAGCTGGCTTTCCAGTTCATTGAGCGCCGCGCTGGTGGCCGACTGCGACAACGCCAGCTGCGCGCCCGCCGCAGCCGTGGTGCCGGCGTCGGCAATGGAGACGAAAACCTGCCATTGGCGGAGGGTGAGGTGCATACGCCAATTAACGCACTAAACAGGTCGAATTGACATGAAAAATGCGTTTTACAGGTTCATCGGCGGCGCGCAGGCTATCGCTGTGATCTGACTGGAGATAGCCGTGAACACCTCTGCCGCCGCCCTGCCCTCACCCACCACTGCGCAGCGCTGGCGCGGCCGCCTGCCCGGGCTGCTGCTGACCGGCGCGGGGGCGGCCGCGGCCATGGGACTGGCGCCGCTGCCATGGCTGCAGACGCACGGGATCAGCGCGCTGACCCTGGCCATCGTGCTCGGCATCGCCGTGGGCAACACCGTTTATCCGCGCCTGGCTGCCCCTGCCGGCGCCGGGGTCGGCTTTTCCAAGCACTGGCTTCTGCGGGCGGGCATCGTGCTGTACGGCCTGCGCCTGACCTTCCAGGATATCGGCCAGGTCGGTGTCGGCGGGGTGCTGATCGATGCGCTGGTGCTGACCAGCACCTTCGCGTTGGCCTGGTGGGTCGGCACGCGCTGGTTCGGCCTCGACAAGGAGAGCGCCCTGCTGATCGGCGCCGGCAGCTCGATCTGCGGTGCGGCCGCGGTGATGGCGGCCGAGCCGGTGGTGCGCGGGCGCGCCGAGCAGGTGACCGTGGCCGTGTCCACCGTGGTGGTGTTCGGCACGCTCGCGATGTTCCTGTACCCGCTGCTGTACCAGCTCAATCAGGCGCACGGCTGGATCCCGATGAGCGCGCAGGCCTACGGCGTGTTTACCGGCTCGACCGTGCACGAGGTTGCGCAGGTGGTCGCGGCCGGCCGCGCC
>NZ_JBHFHW010000042.1:23430-25334 GCF_057333975.1 Stenotrophomonas sp. AGC87 | reverse complement strand
GCCGCGCCGTGAGCGAGCCGGCCGCCGACACGGCCGTGATCGCCAAGATGGTGCGGGTGATGATGCTGGCGCCGTTCCTGATCGGGCTGTCGATGCTGCTGGCACGCGGCGGCGCGACGGCCGCGTCCGGCCAACGCGCGAAGATCGTGGTGCCCTGGTTCGCGTTCGGCTTCGTGGCAGTGGCCGGGCTCAACTCGCTGCAGGTGTTGCCGGCGGCGGTCGTCAGTGCGGCGATCGATCTGGACACCGTGCTGCTGGCGATGGCGATGGCCGCGCTCGGTCTGACCACGCATGCCTCGGCGCTGCGCAAGGCCGGGATGAAGCCGCTGCTGCTGGCGCTGCTGCTGTTCGGCTGGCTGCTGGCGGGCGGGCTGGGGATCAACCTGGGCGTGCACGCGCTGCTCGGCTGAGGCACGCCGGGCGGACTTCTGCGACACTACCGCATGTCTGAATTCTCCTCCCTGCCGCTGAAACCAGCGCTGCTGCCCGGCATCGATGCCATGGGCTATACCTCGCTCACCCCCGTGCAGGCCCAGAGCCTGCCGGCCATCCTTGAGCGCCGCGATGTCATCGCACAGGCCCCGACCGGCAGCGGCAAGACCGCGGCCTTCGGCCTGGGCCTGCTGCAGGCGCTGGACCCATCGGTGACCCGTGCCCAGGCGCTGGTGCTGTGCCCGACCCGCGAGCTGGCCGACCAGGTCGGCAAGCAGATCCGCAAGCTGGCCACCGGCATTCCGAACCTGAAGCTGCTGGTGCTGACCGGCGGCATGCCGCTGGGCCCGCAGCTGGCCTCGTTGGAAGCGCACGACCCGCAGGTCGTGGTCGGTACGCCCGGGCGCATCCAGGAACTGGGCCGCAAGCGCGTGCTGCACCTGGGCGGCGTGACCACGCTGGTGCTGGACGAAGCCGACCGCATGCTCGACATGGGCTTTGAAGAGCCGATCCGTGAGATCGCCGGGCGCACCAGCAAGGACCGCCAGACGCTGCTGTTCTCGGCGACCTTCCCGGATGAGATCCGCGAGATCGCCCGCGTGCTGCTGCGCGATCCGGTGGAAGTGACCGTGGAAGGCGCCGATCATGCGCCGGCGATCCGCCACCTGTTCTGCGAGACCGAGCTGGCACTGAAGCAGAAGGCGCTGGCCGGCCTGCTGCTCAAGTACACGCCGGAATCGGCCGTCGTGTTCTGCAACACCCGCCGCGATGTCGACGATGTCGCCATGTCGCTGCAGCAGTTCGGGTTCTCCGCGCTGCCGCTGCACGGCGAGATGGAACAGCGCGACCGCGACGAAGTGCTGGTGCGCTTCGCCAACCGCAGCTGCAACGTGCTGGTCGCCAGCGACGTGGCCGCGCGTGGCCTGGATGTGCAGGATCTGGCTGCGGTGATCAATTACGAACTGCCGACCGATATTGAAACCTATGAGCATCGCGTGGGCCGTACCGGCCGTGCCGGTGCCACGGGCCTGGCGATCAGCCTGGTGACGCACCGCGAGCGCAGCCGCGCCGATGCGCTGGAAATGGCACAGGGCAAGCCGCTGGACTGGCAGAAGACGCCGCTGGCCACCGCACGCCCGCCGGTGCTGCCGCAGGCCGCGATGACCACCCTGCGCATCGATGGCGGCAAGACCGACAAGCTGCGCCCGGGCGACATCCTCGGCGCACTGACCGGCGATGCCGGGCTGGCAGCCAAGTACATCGGCAAGATCGACATCTACGCCACGCGTTCGTATGTGGCCATCGCGCGCGAACATGCCGGCCGGGCGATCGCCCAGCTGGAAGCGGGCAAGATCAAGGGCCGCCGGTTCCGCGTCCGCAAGATGGATGTCTGAGCGGTAGAGCCGACCGTTGGTCGGCTGCGCTTTCGTCGCGGCGTTTGAGGTGCCGGCCAGCGGCCGGCACTACCGGTG
>NZ_JBHFHW010000042.1:4817-23390 GCF_057333975.1 Stenotrophomonas sp. AGC87 | reverse complement strand
CGCCCCCCCCCCCCCCCCCCCCCACTACCGGTGGCGGTAGGCCCGCGCGGATTCCCGGTTCAATACACCAGATTGGCCAGCAGCGGCACGTCACTCGTCCAGCGCTCGCGGCCACCGAGGCCGGCCAGTTCCACCAGCACGGCCGCACCGACCACCTCGACCTGCAGCTGGCGGGCCAGCGACAACGCCGCCAGCAGAGTGCCGCCCGTCGCGAGCACATCATCGATCACCAGCACGCGTGCGCCGGCCGGCAAGGCATCAGCATGCACTTCAATGCTGTCCGTGCGGTATTCCAGGGTGTAATCCTGGCGCAGCACCCTGCCCGGCAGCTTGCCCGGCTTGCGCACCGGCACGAAGCCCACGCCCAGCACCCGCGCCATGGCCGCACCGAGGATGAACCCGCGCGACTCGATCCCCATCACCGCCTGCAGGTTGGCATCGCGCCAGGGCGCGACCATCGCATCGATGGCGGCCGCGAAATCCGGGCCGTCGGCGAGCAACGGCATGATGTCCTTGAACAGGATGCCCGGCTTGGGGAAATCGGCGATGTCGCGCAGGCGGCCGGCCCAGGCGGGCGTGGCGGAAGACTCGGTCATGATCGGCACAGCACAAAGGGTGGCATAGGGTAACCGAGCGTCTTACGAGCTGCAGGACAGCATCGAGCACCCGGCCTTCACACGCGCCCACTCGGGCCGCTTGGCCGCGAAGTGTTCGCGCCCCGGTTGCGTTTCATACGGCCGCCGCAGCACCTCCAGCAGCGTATGCACGCCGCTCAGGTCGCCCTGCTCCGCCTGTTCGATCGCCTCCTGGGCGAGCCAGTTGCGCAGCACGTAGACCGGATTGGCCCGGCCCATCTGCTGCTGACGCGCCTGTGCACTCAGGCCATCGCCGCGCAGGCGCACCGCGTACTGCTGCAGCCATGCCTGCAGCGACGGCAGCACCGCGTCGCGACGGGCCGGGCTGTAGAACGCCTCCTCCAGCACCGCCACGGAAGGCGATGCGGGATCGAGCGCCATCAGCCCACGGAAGGCCAGGGTCATGTCCATCTCACCCTCGTGCAGAATCTCCAGCCACGCCGCCATCAACGCCACGTCGTCATCGCGGCAGCTATCCAGGCCCAGCTTCGCGGCGATGTCGGCGCGCTCGCAGTCCGCGTGCACCTGCTGGAAACGCGCCAGCCCGTCGTGCAGCGGCGTGACATCGTCGAACAGCGGCGCCAGTGCCTGCGCCAGCCAGGTGAGATTCCAGTACGCCACCTGCGGCTGCGTGCCGAAACGATAGCGTCGCCCCTGCGCGTCGGTGGTGTTGGGCGTCCACTCGGGATCGTAATCCTCGACCCAGCCATACGGGCCGTAATCGATGGTGAGCCCGAGAATGGAGAGGTTGTCGGTGTTCATCACCCCGTGCACGAAGCCGACGCGCATCCAGTGCGCGACCAGCACCGCGGTGCGTTCGCAGATCTCGGCGAACCAGCGTGCATGGCGCGCCTCGCCCAGCTCGGCGAGTGCAGGAAAATCACGCGCGATGCAGACATCGGCCAACTGCCGCAGCAGCGCGGTGTCGCCACGCGAGGCCGGCAGTTCGAACGTGCCGAAACGGATAAAGGACGGCGCGACGCGGCACACGATCGCGCCGGGTTCGGCCTCGGGGTGGCCGTCATAGAACATGTCGCGCACGACGGCATCGCCGGTGCCGACCAGGCTCAATGCGCGCGTGGTCGGCACGCCGAGATGATGCATCGCCTCGCTGCAGAGGAACTCGCGGATCGACGAGCGCAGCACTGCACGTCCGTCGGCGCCCCGCGAGTACGGGGTGCGCCCGGCGCCCTTCAACTGCAGTTCCCAGTGCGCACCGTCCGGCGTGAGCAGTTCGCCCAGCGAGATCGCGCGGCCATCGCCGAGCTGCCCCGCCCAATGCCCGAACTGATGGCCACCGTAGTTGGCCGCCCACGGTGCCATCCCGGCATACAGCGCATTGCCGCCGAACACCCGCGCGAAATCCTCGCTCTGTATCAGGTCCTCGCCCATGCCCAGCAGCGTGGCCACCTCAGGTGAGTACGCCAGCAGCTGTGGCGCGGCGACCGGCGTCGGCATGACCGAGGACCACGCGGCCTCGCGCACCTCCCGCACGCGCGGGCCGGTTTCCGGGTCGCCGGGCAGGTCACGGATGAAACGGTTGTCGAAACGCAGGGGCTGGGTGCTCATCGGTATGAAATGGGGGCAGACCGGCTGCCCCGCAAGTTCAGCGCGAACCGCCGCCCAGGTTCAACGGACCGCCGCGCTCCACCGCACGCTGGTACGCCGGGCGCTGCTCGATCCGCGCCAGGTAGGCCTGCAGGCGCGGATACGCCGCCATGTCACCGCCGCGGGCAGCGGCGGCCTGGATCGGGAAACTCATCTGGATATCGGCCGCGGTGAAGCGCTCACCGGCAAACCACGGCGACTGGCCGAGCTCGCGTTCCATCCAGTCCATGTGCAGCTTCACCTGTGGACGCACGAAGCCGTTCAGCGCCTTGTCGGCGATGGAGCGCGCGATCGGCTTGGCGAAGAACGGCATCGGTGCTTTGCGCAGCCGCGAAAACACCAGCGTCATCACCAGCGGCGGCATCGCCGAGCCTTCGGCGTAGTGCATCCAGTAGCGGTAACGCACGCGTTCGGGGGCCTGGGCGGGCATCGGCTCGGGGGAGAGCTGGCGGCCGCTGTCGTAGCGGTCGGCGAGGTATTCCAGGATCGCGCCGGATTCGGCCAGCACCAGGGCATCGTCCTGCAGCACCGGCGATTTTCCCAGCGGGTGCACGTCGCGCAGCGCCTGCGGTGCCAGCCAGGTCTTGGGATCGCGCTGGTAGTTGACGACCTGGTACGGCAGGCCCAGTTCTTCGAGCATCCACAACACGCGCAGCGAGCGCGAGTGGTCCAGATGGTGCACCTTGATCATCGAGGGTTCCGCAGGGTCAAAGCGGCATCGTAACCGGGCAACGGGAACGATGACGTCTTCAACGGGGTCTGCGTCGACGATGGCCGAACGCCGCCCAATAAAAAACGCCGGAAGCTTTCGCTTCCGGCGTTTTAGGCGACCTTACGGTTGCGGGGGTCGATTAGACCGCCTGCACCTGGTCAGCCTGCATACCCTTCTGGCCCTGCACGGCGACGAAAGTCACCTTCTGGCCTTCCTGCAGCGACTTGAAGCCGGTGCCCTGGATCGCGCGGAAATGCACGAAGAGGTCCGGGCCGCTTTCCGGGGTGATGAAGCCGAAGCCCTTGGCGTCGTTGAACCACTTCACGGTGCCCTGCTGACGATCAGACATGTACTAACTCCTGAAACAATAGTTGAAATAATCGCGGCCGCCGCGTATCGGAGCCGAGACTGAGTTGCAGGCGTTGGTAAAGCGGATCGATGAGCAGATCGTGAGATCAACTGCACCAGGCCACGATTCACGGTGACCCTAGCAAACACAGTGTGGGTGACGATACTCGTGTTTTACCGAAAAAGCGATAGCTGGTTGATTCAGCCATCCTCCCCTCCCGCCTGACAGGACAAGGGGTCGGGCGATCCTACACGAAATTGCACCCCCTATTCAGATTTTTCCTACCTTAAGATCAGCCAAATGACCGATACCCCGACCCCTAAAGTTCACATCTGGGTGGACGCCGACGCTTGTCCGGCCGTCATCAAGGAGATCCTGTTCCGGGCCGCCGAGCGTGCCGGGATCGAGATGACCCTGGTCGCGAACCACTGGCTGCGGACCCCTCCGTCCCGTTTCATCCGCTCAATCCAGGTTCCGCCGGGCCTGGATGTGGCCGACAGCGTGATCGTGGAACGGCTCCAGCCGGGCGATCTGGTCGTCACGCAGGACATCCCGCTGGCGGCCTTGGTCTTGGACAAAAAGGCCGTCGCATTGAACCCGCGCGGCGACCTGTACACCCCGAACAACATGGCCGAGCGGCTGTCGATGCGCAATTTCATGGAGGAACTGCGCGGCTCCGGCGTTCAGACGGGCGGCCCTCCGCCGCTGCATGCGCGGGACAAGCAGGCCTTTGCCGCGCAACTGGACCGTTGGCTGGCCAAACGTTGACGCTGATGAACCGTTTATCACCCTGATGAGCCGCTAGCCAGCTGAGGGTCCGGTGTGGAAAGGGTCCGGCATGGCTGAGGGGCCGGTGTTGGTAGAGCCGGCCGCTGGCCGGCTCCTCCGTCGCATCTGGTGACCACCACAGATCCCGGCAGCCGGCCAGCGGCCCGCCCTACAGGTGAAGCGACAGCCCGCTGGTGAACGTGCGCCGCTCCCCGGTCAGCGGGTCATCGAACGCCAATCCCTTGGCCAGCAGTTGCAGCGGCGCGTCCGCCGGGGCATCCGCGAGCAGCTCCGGGTATAGGTCGTCCCCCAGGATCGGCGCGCCCAGCCCCGCCATGTGCACACGCAGCTGATGCTTGCGGCCGGTGACCGGGTGCAGCCGGTAGCGCCAGACGGGTCCGGTGCTGCCGATCACCTCGATGCGGGTCCGGGCATTGGGCTCGCCTGGCACCTCGGCCATCCGGAAGAACGGCTCACCGGGGACCAGCCGCGTTTGGCGCTCCAGCGGGAACGCCCGCTGCGGCAGCGGCGGTGCCAGGGCCTCGTATACCTTCTCGATGCGCCGCTCGCGGAACAGGCGCTGGTAGGCATCGCGGCTGTCTGGCCGGGTGGAGAACAGCACCAGCCCGGCGGTCAGCCGGTCCAGGCGGTGCAGCGGCACCAGATCCCGGTTGCCGGTGCGCGCCACCAGCCGGGCCAGCAGCGTTTCGCGCACGTAACCGCCGGCAGGGGTGACCGGCAGGAAGTGCGGCTTGTCGGCTACCAGCAGGTGCGCACCCTGGTGGACGATGGCCTCGGCGAAGGGAATCACCGGCTCATCGGCCACTTCACGGAAATACACGATCTCCAGCCCCACCTGCCAGGTCTGGTCCGGCGCGAGCGCCCTGCCCTGCGCGTCCTGTACCCGCCCCCGGGCGAAGCGGTCTGCCCACTGCGCGCGGTCGATGCGCGGGAAGCGCGCGCACAGCCCGTCCAGCAGGCTCGGCCAGTCGCCGGGGGGCAACTGCAGGCGGCTGGGTGCGGGGGCAGCGAGGATCGGATCGGACGGGCTCATGGCGAACCATTATCATGGCGCTCTTTGTTTCAGGTATCCCCATGGCCCTCACCGCCACCATCCGCAAGGCCGAACTGCAGATCAGCGACATGGATCGCGGCTATTACGCCAGCCATACGCTGACGCTGGCCCAGCACCCGTCCGAGACCGACGACCGCTTGATGGTGCGCCTGCTCACCTTCGCGCTGAACGCCGATGATCGGCTGGAATTCGGCCGCGGCCTGAGCGTGGACGACGAGCCGGACCTGTGGCGCCGCGACTACACCGGCGACGTCGAACTGTGGATCGAACTGGGCCAGCCCGACGAGTCGCGCCTGCGCAAGGCCGCCGGCCGCGCGCGTGCGGTGCAGCTGGTGACCTACGGCGGCCGCGCCGCCGATATCTGGTGGGACCGCAACGCCTCCGCGCTCAAAAAGCTGTCCACGCTGGACGTGATGGACCTGCCGGGCGAGTTCGTCACCGAATGGGGCGCGCAGATCGAACGCACGATGCAATGGGACGTGCAGATCCAGGACGGCGAAGTGCAGTTGACGTCCGACAAGGCGCAGCTCAGCGTCATCCCCACCTGGCGCAAGCAGAAGCCGCAGGCGTGAGTGTGATCCGCTGTGATGTGCTGGTCATCGGGGCCGGCGCTGCCGGACTGATGTGTGCGATGACCGCAGGCAAACGCGGGCGCCTGGTGCAGGTGATCGACCATGCCAACAAGGTTGGCAAGAAGATCCTGATGTCCGGCGGCGGGCGCTGCAACTTCACCAACACCGGCACCACGGCGGCCAACTTCCTCTCTGCCAATCCGCACTTCTGCAAATCCGCGCTGGCCCGCTACACGCCATACCACTTCATCGAGATGGTGGAGCGGCACGGCATTGCGTATCACGAAAAAGAGCTGGGCCAGCTGTTCTGCGACATCTCCTCCAAGCAGATCGTGAAGATGCTGGTGGACGAATGCCAGGCCGCCGGCGTGCAGATCCGCACCGACTGCGGCGTGCAGAAGGTGGAGCGCGGCGCGGACGGCTTCCACGTGCACACCACGCAAGGGCACTTCCATGCTGCCTCGCTGGTGGTGGCCACGGGTGGCCTGTCGATCCCGAGCATGGGCGCGACCGGCTTCGGCTATGAGCTGGCCCGCCAGTTCGGCCATGAGGTGCTGCCGACCCGCGCCGGGCTGGTGCCGCTCACGCTGAGTGGCAAGCACCAGGAGCGCTTCAACGAGCTCAGCGGCGTGGCCCTGCCGATCGAAGCGCGCTGCAACGGCATCGAGTTCCGCAACTCCATGCTGATCACCCACCGCGGCATCAGCGGCCCGGCGATCCTGCAGATCTCCTCGTACTGGCAGCCCGGCGACGAGCTGCGGCTGGACCTGCTGCCGGGCCAGGATGCGCTGGAGTGGCTGCGGCGGATGAAGGCCGAACGCGGTGCCGCCGAACTGCGTACGGTGCTCTCGGAGGTGTTGCCGCGCCGGCTGGCGCTGCGCCTGTGCGAGCACTGGCTGCCGGACCGGCTGGTGCGCCAGATCGACGAGCCACAGCTGCGCGAGGCGGCCGAGCTGTTGCAGAATTTCCCGCTGGTGGCCAGTGGCACCGAGGGGTACCGTACCGCCGAAGTGACGCTGGGCGGGGTCGACACCCGCAAGGTGTCCTCCAGTACATTTGAGTCGCACGTGGTTCCCGGCCTGCACTTCATTGGGGAGGTGCTGGACGTGACCGGCTGGCTGGGGGGCTACAACTTCCAGTGGGCTTGGGCCTGTGGTCATGCCGCGGGCAGCGTGGCCTGAGCCGGAACGCGCGTTCCGTGATCGGCTACCGTTTGCCGCATGGACGTAGTCACACGCATCGTGTATCAAGTTTGCAGTCCGGGGAGTAGTGAATGCAGAACGCGAATGACATGACGGTCCGCCTGCTGATCGTGGACGACAGCGGCGAGAACGCCGAGACCATCGTCAGCACGCTGCGCAACAGCGGCATCGCGGTGCGCCCGACGCGCCCGCAGCACAGCGAGGAACTGGCCCAGGCACTGGGTACCCAGCCGATCGACCTGGTGCTGGTCGCCGCGGCGCAGAGCATCCCGCTGCTGCAGGTGACCCAGCAGATCGCGGCCAGCGGCAAGGACATCCCGATGATCCTGCTGGCCGAATCGATCAACGAAACCGAGTGGGTCGAGGCCGGGGCCAATGGCATCCGCGCCATCGCCCTGCGCCACCGCCCCGAGCACCTGCTGGCGGTGGTGCGCAACGAATGGACCGATCTGCATGCGCGCCGCGGGCTGCGCCGGATCGAGGCGCAGATGCGCGAGACCGAGCGCCGCTGCGACGCGCTGATCTCGTCCTCGCGCGACCCGATCGCCTACATCCATGAAGGCATGCACATCCGGGCCAACGAGGCTTACCTGGAGATGTTCGGCTACGAAACCTTCGACGATGTGGAAGGCATCTCGCTGCTGGACATGGTCGCCCCGCAGCACGTGGACGGTTTCAAGCAGCTGCTCAAATCCATGAGCAAGGGCGATGCGCCGCCGCCGCAGTACCAGGTGGATGCGCGCAACCAGGACGGCGCGGTGTTCCCGGCCACGATGGAGTTCACCCAGGCCAGCTATGAGGGCGAATCGTGCCTGCAGGTGGTGTTCCGCCGGCGCATGGAGTTCGATCCGGAGCTGGCCCGCGAGGTCGAAGACCTGCGCCAGCGCGACCAGGTCACCGGCCTGCTCAACCGCCCGACCTTCATGTTGCATGTCGAACATGCCGTGGCCCAGGCCGGTCGCAGCGAGGGCCGGTTCGGCCTGCTGCTGATCGAACCGGATCACTACGCGCGCCTGCTGCCGGAGATCGGCCTGGACTCGGCCGATGCGCTGATCGGCGCCCTCGCCCGCGTGCTGGCCCAATCGGTTGGCGACACCGCACAGGTGGCGCGCTTCGGCGAACACAGCTTTGCCGTGCTGACCGAAGCGCCCTACGCGCAGACCGTCGCCCTGGCCGACCAGATCCGTGAGGCCTTCGCCTCGCAGGTGTTCAGCATCGGCGAGCGCTCGGCCACGGTCACGGTCAGCGTGGGCGGTGTGCAGGTCGGCGAGAAGATCGCGAGCATCGGCCAGGTGCTGGCGCGCGCCACCGAGTGCACCCAGGCCGCACTGGAGCTGGGAAACACCACCCGCGTGTTCGACCCGGCCGCGGTGGATCGAGTGGAAGAAGAACGCATCCAGCACTGGGTCGCACGCATCCGCCAGGCCTTGGCCGGCGATGGCTTCCAGCTGCATTACCAGCCGGTGCTCAACCTGCAGGGCGAAGCGCTGGAGCTGTACGAAGCCTACCTGCGCCTGGACCACAACGGCGAGCTGCTCAGCCCGACGGCCTTCCTGGGCATCGCCGAGGATCATGGGCTGCTGGCCGACATCAACCGATGGGTGGTCACCCACGCGATCGGCATGCTCGCCGCGCGCAAGCGCGAGGGCCATGTGACCCACCTGATGGTGAAGATCACCCCGGAGTCGTTCAACGACCCGCAGATGATCGCCACACTCCGGCGCGAACTGGATGCGCAGGGCGTGCCAGGCGAACAGCTATGGCTGCACGCGCCGGAGGCCAAGGTGTTCACCCATCTGCGCAATGCCCAGCAGTTCTTGGCCGCGGTCGCCCCGTTGGGCTGCCGGATCGGACTGGAACAGTTCGGCTCGGGGCTGGATTCGTTCCAGCTGCTGGCGCATTTCCAGCCGCAGTTCCTCAAGCTGGACCGCGACTTCACCTCCGACTTCGCCCGCACCCGCGAGCACAGCGAGAAAATCAGCGAGATCACCGCGCGTGCGCAGGCCGCCAACATCCGGACCATCGCCGAGTTCGTCGCCGATGCCAACTCGATGAGCCTGCTCTTCAGTGCCGGGGTGGATTACGTGCAGGGTGAGTTCGTCGGCCCGGCGGGGCCGGTGATGAATTTCGATTTCAGTTGATCGGGCGTGTCACGACCAACGGTCGTGACCTACCGCTTCCGGGGCAGGACGGCGCCCCGCCCGAGCATCAGGGGGCGCAGCGCACCGGTAGATGCCGACCGTGGGTCGGCATCCCTCCTTCCAATCAGGCCATCTCGACCAGATTCGGAATCTTCACATCGGTCGCGACGTCGGCGTCGTAATCCACGCCCTCCACGCCGAACCCGAACAGGCGCAGGAAGTCGGCCTTGTAGCCGGCCAGATCGCTGATCTCGTACAGGTTCTCGTTGGTGACCTGCGGCCACAGCGCGACCACCTCGCCCTGCACCTCCGGCGCCATTTCCTTGTAGTCCGCGCGCAGGCGGCCGGCGTCATCGATCAGCTCCACCTTGCGGCCGCCATCGGTGACCAGATCGTGGCGCAGGCGCTCGGTTGCGGTGCCTGCGTCCTTGCCGCCATAGAGGATGTCGTACAGCGTATCGAGCTGCTCGATGCAGCCTTCGTGCGCGCCCTTGGCCTTCATCACCTTGAACAGCAGCGACAGGTACAGCGGCATGGTCGGGATGGCCGAGCTGGCCTGGGTGACCACCGCCTTGAGCACCGACACGCGCGCATCGCCACCGATCGGGGCCAGCTTCTGGCGCAGACCGACGACCTTCTCGTCCAGATCCTTCTTCGCCGCACCGATGGAGCCGTTCCAGTAGATCGCCTGGGTGATCTCCTCACCGACGTAGGTGAAGGCCGTGGTGGTCGCGCCCTCGGCCAGCACACCGGCCTCGAGCAGCGCATCGATCCACATCTGCCAGTCTTCACCGCCCATGACGGCGACGGTGCCGGCGATCTCTTCCGGCGTGGCCGGCTCGATCGTGGTCTCGGTGATCACTTCCTTGTCGGTATCCAGGCCACGCAGCGTGATCGGCGCACCGATCGGCTTGAGCGTGGAGCTGATCACTTCACCGGTCTTGGGATGCTTGCGGCGCGGCGCGGCCAGGCTGTACACCACCTGGTCCACCTGGCCGAGGTCCTGCTTGATCAGCTCGATGACCTTCGCCTTGACCTCATCGGAGAACGCATCGCCATTGACGCTCTTGGCGTACAGGCCGGCCTGCCCGGCGTACTTGTGGAACGCGGCGGTGTTGTACCAGCCAGCAGTGCCGGGCTTGGTCTCGGTACCCGGGCGCTCGAAGAACACACCCAGCGTGGCGGCATCGCTGCCGAAGGCAGCGGTGATGCGCGCGGCCAGCCCGTAGCCGGTGGAGGCACCGAGCACCAGCACCCTCTTCGGGCCGTTGGCGATCTTCGGCTTGGACTGGATGTAATCGATCTGCTGCTTGACGGCCGCATCGCAGCCGACGGGATGGGTGGTGACGCAGATGAAGCCGCGCACACGCGGTTTGATGACCATGTAAACCTCGAGGGGGACTGGCGCAGGGCGGACCGGCGCGATGAAAAGGGAGGTCGCGCGCCACCTGGGCGGCTGCGCGGAACGCAAGGGATCGTAGTGCGCAGCGCCGCGGAGTACAACCGACGGGGGTGTATGTTCCTTGTGGCCTGGGGCCGGTCCCGCCCTGCCCTCACCGGCCCTTGCCTGACAAACGGCCGCTACGGATGGGAGAGCAGCCACGCATGGCGTGGCTCTACCTGACACACCTGACGCTGTGACGAGTGCATTGGACGACAGCGACCTCTCCACGATCGCGCGTACGAACCGGCGTCTGCGATGACAGCGGTCACGCCCAGGGTTGATCCACGCCACGCGCGGATGCCGTTGATTTGCTTTGCCTTGCTTCGCTTTGCTTTGCCTAGCTTCGCTCTGCCTTACCGACCGCCATCCAGCACCCTGTCTGGAGGGTGACGGATAGCGATGTGCAGGACCGTTGGAGCGGCATGGATGCCGCTCACGAGCCCCCAAGGATGGGTTTACGGCGGGTCCAGCACAGCGCTATCCGTCGCCCTCCAATAGTGAACATCCAAGGCGCCGCTCTGGCTCAGGCTCAGGCTCTGGCTCTGGCTCTGGCCCCGAACAAAAAGAAAGGCCGCGCAATGCGCGGCCTTTCAGATGTTTCAAACCACCAGAAACCTTACGGACGACGCTCCAACGCTTCCACGTCCTTCGCCTTCGGCAGCAGATCCTGCTTGGTCACCGCCAGCGCGCCCATGGTCAGCAGCGGGCAGGCAATGAAGATCGACGACAGCGTACCGATCACCGCACCGATCATCTGGCTCAGCGCCAGCCCTTCCAGCGAACCACCGCCGTACAGATACAGCGCCAGCACCGACAGGAAGAACACCAGCGAGGTGATGATCGTGCGCGACAGCGTCTGGTTGATCGAACGGTTCATCACCTCCAGCGGCTCCACACGCAGGCTGCGGAAGTTCTCACGCACACGGTCGAACACCACGATGGTGTCGTTGATCGAGAAGCCCATCACCGACAGCAGACCTGCCAGCACAGTCAGATCGAACTCACGGCCGCTCAGCGAGAAGTAACCCGCCACCACCAGCACGTCGAACAGCGTCGTGATGATCGCCACCATCGCGAACTTCCACTCGAAGCGGAAACCGATGTAGATCAGGAAGCCGATCAGCACGAACAGCGCCGCGTACAGGCCGTTCAGCGCCAGCTCTTTACCGACCTGCGGGCCGACGAACTCGGCACCCACGATGGCGGCCTGGTTGCCCTCCATCGAGATCGCCTTCTGCACGGCTTCGGCGGTGCGGTTGTTGGCCTCACCGGCGTTCTCGCCTTCGGCCATCTCCTGCGGCTGCAGACGGATCAGCAGGTTGCTGCCGCTGCCGAAGCTCTGCACCTGGGCACCGGCATAACCGGCGCCTTCCAGATGGTCACGCACGGCATCGACGTCAGCCGGCTTGTCGAAGCGGACTTCGACCACGGTGCCGCCGGTGAAATCCAGCGCGTAGTTGAAGCCCTTGAAGGCAATGCAGCCGATGGCGGCAATGAACACCAGCGCCGCCAGACCGATGGCCACCCAGCGGGTGCGCATGAAGTCGAACTTGGTGTCGTTCGGGATCAGATGCAACGGGAAAAGTTTCATGGTTTCTATTCGCTTCCCGTCAAATGGCCAGGGTCTTGAGCTTCTTGCGGCGGCTGTAAACCAGCACGGCAAGGGCACGCGAGACGGTGATTGCAGTGAACATGGAGGCCAGGATGCCGACGATCATGGTCACGGCGAAGCCCTTCAACGGACCGGTACCGAACGCATACAACGCCACACCCGCCAGGATGCCGGTGAGGTTGGCATCCAGGATGGTCCCGGAAGCCTTATCGTAACCGGCCACGATGGCCGTCTTGGGCGGCATGCCGGCCCGCAGCTCTTCACGGATACGTTCGTTGATCAGCACGTTGGCGTCGACCGACAGGCCGATCGACAGCGCCAGACCGGCGAAGCCGGGCAGCGTCATCGTCGCGCCGAACAGCGACATCACCGCCACCACGATCAGCAGGTTGAACAGCATGGCCACCGAGGTGATCACGCCGAACATGCGGTAGTACACGGTGAAGAAGACCAGGGTGAACAGGAACGCGAAGCCGACCGCGGTCACACCGCGCTCGACGTTCTCCGCACCCAGGCTGGGGCCGACGATGCGTTCTTCAACGAAGTCCATCGGTGCGGCCAGCGAACCGGATTTCAGCAGCTTGGCCAGATTCTCCGCCTCGGTCTTCTCCAGGCCGGTGGTCTGGAAGTTCTTGCCGAACACGCCGTTGATATTGGCGACCGAGATCACTTCTTCCTTGACGCGGAAGCTGCGCACTTCCTTGCCATCGACCACGTTCACGGTCGGGATGCGTTCGGTGTAGACCACCGCCATCGGCTTGTTCACGTTGGCGCTGGTGAAATCGAACATGCGCTGGCCGCCGACATTGTTCAGCGTCACGCTCACGGCCGCAGCGCCGTTCTGGTCGGTGGTGGCCTGTGCAGCGACCATCTGGTCACCGGTCACGATCACGCGCTTGTTGAGCAGGATCGGGCCGCGGTTGTCACGCTGCTGGTAGACCTTGGCCTCCGGCGGGATGCGGCCGCTGGTGATCGCGTCCTGGGCATTGCCCTCGACCACGGCGCGGTATTCCAGCGTCGCGGTGGCACCGATCATGCGCTTGGCTTCGGCGGTGTCCTGCACACCCGGCAGCTGCACGACCACGCGGTCGGCACCCTGGCGCTGGATGATCGGCTCGGCCACGCCAAGCTGATTGACACGGTTGCGCAGCGTGTTGACGTTCTGCTCGATGGCGCCGTTGGCGATCGCGGTCAGTTCCGCCTCCGGCATGCTCACGGTGATGCGGTTGCCCGCCACTTCGTAGCCCAGCGTCGGCTGCGCCTTGACCATCACTTCGCGGGCACGCGCGGCAGCATCGGCACCGGCGGACGGGCTGATGGTGGCCACGATGGTGTTGTCGCCACGACGCTCAACCGACTGGTAGGCGATGCGGGCATCGCGCAGGCTGGTCCGCACGTCTTCGGCGTAGGCGTCCAGACGCTTGTCCAGTGCAGCCTTCTGGTCGACCTGCAGCACGAAGTGCACGCCGCCCTGCAGATCCAGGCCCAGCACCATCGGCTTGGCGCCGAGGTCGCTCAGCCACTCCGGCACGGTGGAGGCCAGGTTCAGGGCGACCACGTAGTCCTCGCCCATCTCGTCGCGCAGGGCGTCGTTGGCGGCGGTCTGCGCCTGCAGCGTCGGCAGGCGCACGATCAGGCTGTCGCCTTCCTTGGCCACCGACAGCGGCTCCACGCCGGCCTGCTTCAGGTCACCCAGCACGCGGTCGCGCAGGGCGTCGTCGATCTGCCCGCCACGGTTGGCGGTGATCTGCACGGCAGGGTCCTTCTGGTAGATGTTGGGCAGTGCGTACAACGCACTGACCGCCAACACGATCAGGATGAGGAAATACTTCCAGCGTGGAAATTCGAGCATTGCTTGGGTCCCGCGCGGTGCCCGTCCCGGCACCGCGGTTGAACGGAAAGGGAGTGGATCAGTTGGCCGACTTCAGCGTGCCGGTCGGCAGCACATTGCCCACGGCGCCCTTCTGCACGCGGATGCGCACGTTCTCGGCCACTTCGATGGTGATGAAGTTGTCGCCGATGTCGGTGACCACGCCGGCGATGCCGCCGTTGGTCAGCACTTCGTCACCGCGCTTGACCTTCTCCAGCATGGCCTTGTGTTCCTTCTGGCGCTTCATCTGCGGGCGGATCATCAGGAAGTACATGATCGCGATCAGGATGATCGGGAACAGCAGGGTGGTCAGACCCATGCCCTGCGGCTGGCCACCGGCGGCCTGGGCGTTGGCGGTGGGAATCAGGAAGGCGAGCAGGTTCATAGTGTGTCCTTGGGTTGGGAGGCGCCCTGCCCCTTCAAGGGTCAGGGAGTCGCCGCGAAACGGGGGTCAGCCTCGAAGTATGCCATGGCCCCGGGAGTTCGTCCTTGGGCCGTTTGGCAGGGTCGGGGCGCCGGATCGGCCGGCGGGGGTCACTTTACAGCGCAGGCGTGACCGCTCCACGAGCCGCGTAGAAAGACTCGCGGAAGGCGGTAAAGGTTCCCGCCGCGATCGCGGCACGCATGTCGGCCATCAACTTCTCGTAGTAATAGAGGTTGTGGATGGTGCCCAGCATCGGCGCCAGCATCTCGTTGCAGCGGTCCAGGTGGCGCAGATACGAGCGGGTATAGCCGCTGGTGCAGGCATGGCAGCCGCAACCCGGCTCGATGGTGTCCATGTCGCGCTCGTAGCGGGCGTTGCGGATGCGCACCGTGCCGAACGAGGTGAAATAGTGGCCGTTGCGGGCATTCCGGGTCGGCATCACGCAATCGAACATGTCCACGCCGCGGGCGACGCCTTCGACCAGGTCTTCCGGTCGGCCCACGCCCATCAGATACCGCGGGCGATCGGCCGGCAGGATCGGATGCATGTGGTCGAGCATGGCGTTGCGTTCGTGCTCGGGCTCGCCCACGGCCAGGCCGCCGATGGCGTAGCCGTCGAAGCCGATCTGCTGCAGGCCCTCGGCCGAGCGGCTGCGCAGGTCGTGATGGACGCCGCCCTGGACGATGCCGAACAGCGCCGCGTCATTGCCCAGTTCATCGTGCGCGTTGCGGCTGCGCTGCGCCCAGCGCAGGCTCAGTTCCATCGAGGTGCGCGCGACCGGCTCGGTGGCCGGGTACGGGGTGCACTCGTCGAAGATCATCACCACGTCCGAATCGAGCACCTTCTGGATGCGCATGCTCTCTTCCGGGCCCAGGAACACGCGGGCGCCGTCGGTCGGCGAGGAGAAGGTAACGCCCTGCTCGGTGATCTTGCGGCGGTGGGCCAGCGAGAACACCTGGAAGCCGCCGGAGTCGGTCAGGATCGGGCCGTTCCAGCGCGCGAAGCCGTGCAGGCCGCCGTGGTCGGCGATCACGTCCAGGCCCGGGCGCAGGTACAGATGGAAGGTGTTGCCCAGGATGATTTCCGCACCCAGCGCGCGGATCTGCTCCGGCAGGATGCCCTTCACCGAGCCATAGGTCCCCACCGGCATGAAGGCCGGGGTTTCCACGGTCCCGCGCGGGAAGGTCAGGCGGCCGCGGCGGGCGCGACCGTCGGTGGTCTGGAGCTGGAACTGGAGTCGGGACATGGAGCGGTCATTCGGGCAGATAGTCTGCCATTGTCGCCGAAAACGGCCGCGCCTGCCCCGCTGCCCTCACTCCCCCTGCGGGAACAGCAGCATCGCATCGCCGTAGCTGAAGAAGCGGTACTTCTCCGCGATCGCGGCCTGGTAGGCCTCGAACACCCGGGTCTGGCCGGCAAACGCCGAGATCATCATCAGCAGCGTGCTTTCCGGCAGATGGAAGTTGGTCACCATCGCGTCCACGCTGCGGATCCGGTAGCCCGGGGTGATGAAGATCTGGGTTTCCCCGGCGTAGGGCAGCAGTTCGCCCTCGCGCATGGCGCTTTCCAGCGCACGCACCACGGTGGTCCCGACGCCGATCACCCGGCCGCCCGCAGCCCGGGTGCGGCGCACCTGCTGGACCAGCTCGGCGCCGACGTTCAGCCACTCACGGTGCATCACGTGTTCTTTCAGATCGTCCACGCGGACCGGCTGGAAGGTGCCCGCGCCCACGTGCAGGGTCACGTGGCCGAAATCCACGCCCTTGTCCTTCAACGTGGCCAGCAGGGCCTCATCGAAGTGCAGGCCGGCGGTCGGGGCGGCCACCGCGCCGATCTCGCGCGCGAACACAGTCTGGTAGCGCTCGCGGTCGTCCATACCCGGCTCGCGCTGGATGTAGGGCGGCAGCGGCAGCCGGCCGGCATGCAGCAGCCATTGCTCCAGCGCCTCGGGCACGTGGAACTGCAGCACGTAGAACTCGCCATCGCGGCCCAGCACCTCGGCCTCGCCACCGGCGTCGAGCGCGATGCGGCTGCCCGGCTTGGGCGACTTGCTGGCGCCAACCTGCGCGCGGGCCTGCTGGCCACCGAGCAGGCGCTCGATCAGGATCTCGACACGGCCGCCGCTGGCCTTCTGGCCGAACAGACGGGCCGGGATCACCCGGGTGTCGTTGAAGACCAGCAGGTCACCGGGCTGCAGCAGGTCGGGCAGATCGCGCACCTGGCGGTGATCAAACGCGGCCGGGGCCGGCGGCACCACCATCAGGCGGCTGGCCGAGCGCTGGGCGAGCGGCGCCTGGGCAATCAGTTCAGGCGGCAGGTCGTAGTTGAAATCGGACTTTTTCAAGGGAGCGCGCGGCAACGTGTAGGCAATGTCGGCCATTGTACGACTGGCCCTCGGTGGCAACGAAGGATTCGCAAAACGTCGCGCAAAATGCTGCTTTGCAACAGTTTTTGACGGGGTTATCGCGCGAAAAACCGCGTGCTAGCATCGAGCCGGAAGTCTGATGCACGAGCAGGAATGCCCGAAGCGCGCGCGAATAGACGCGCGTTTTGCTTTTCCGCCGTGCCGCCATCGTTTCAGGAGATCTGCAATGAGCTTCATCGAACGTCTCGCCCCGCTCCGCGCCCAGCCCGGCACCCGCCTCACCACCGGCCTGGATGACGCCACCCTCGAACGCCTGGCCGCCGGCCACCCTGCCCTGGTCGCCGCCATCGACGCCGCCGCCGCTGAATTCGAGCGCGTGCGCGCCGATCTCGGCGGCCTGCTGGCACTGGACGAGCGCGCCCAGATCGATGCGATGCAGGAGGGGTTCGTCAATTTCTATGCCGATGATGCGGTCACCCCGTACGTCGCCCTCGCCGCCCGTGGCGCATGGGTGGTCACCCTGAAGGGCGCGGTGCTGTACGACGCCGGCGGCTACGGCATGCTCGGCTTCGGGCATACCCCCGAGGCGGTGATGGAGGCCATGGCGGCCCCGCAGGTCATGGCCAATGTGATGACGCCCAGCCTGTCCCAGCAGCGCTTCATCCAGGCGTTGCGCAAGGAGATCGGCCACCGCCGCGGCGGCTGCCCGTACAGCCACTTCATGTGCCTGAATTCGGGCTCCGAAGCGGTCGGGCTGGCCGCCCGTATCGCCGACGTCAACGCCAAGCTGCAGACCGACCCGGGTGCCCGCCACGCCGGTGCGAAAATCAAGCGCGTGGTGGTCAAAGGCAGTTTCCACGGCCGCACCGACCGCCCGGGCCTGTATTCCGATTCCAGCCGCAAGACTTACATGCAGCACCTGGCCAGCTATCGGGGCGAGGACACGGTCATCGCGATCGCGCCCTATGACGAAGACGCGCTCAAGCGGGTGTTCGCCGAGGCCGAGCAGAACCACTGGTTCATCGAAGCGGTGTTCCTGGAGCCGGTGATGGGCGAAGGCGACCCCGGCCGCTCGGTGCCACCCGCGTTCTATGCGCTGGCCCGCGAACTGACCCGCCAGCACGGCAGCCTGCTGCTGCTGGACTCGATCCAGGCCGGCCTGCGCGCGCACGGCGTGCTCTCGATCGTGGATTACCCGGGCTTTGAAGGCCTGGAGGTGCCGGACATGGAAACCTACTCCAAGGCGCTCAATGCGGCCCAGTTCCCGCTCTCGGTGCTGGCCGTGACCGAGCACGCCGCGCAGCTGTATCGCAAGGGCATCTACGGCAACACCATGACCTCCAACCCACGGGCGCTGGACGTGGCCTGCGCAACACTGTCGCTGCTGACCCCGCAGGTGCGCGAGAACATCCGCGTGCGCGGCGAGGAAGCCGTGCGCAAGCTGGAACAGCTCAAGACCGAGCTGGGCGGGCTGATCACCAAGGTCCAGGGCACCGGCCTGCTGTTCTCCTGCGAGCTGGCCCCGCAGTTCAAGTGCTACGGCACCGGCTCCACCGAAGAGTGGTTGCGCAACCATGGCATCAATGTGATCCATGGCGGTGAGAACTCGCTGCGCTTCACCCCGCACTTCGGCATGGACGGCGAGGAGCTGGACCTGCTGGTCGGCCTGGTCGGCCGCGCGTTGAAGGAAGGTCCGCGCCGGGAGCAATCGCAGGCGGCCTGAGTTCGGCGGTACGAACAACGGCAGCCGACCAACGGTCGGCTCTACCCCGGGGGCCAATTGGCCCCCGGGCCCG
>NZ_JBHFHW010000042.1:0-4797 GCF_057333975.1 Stenotrophomonas sp. AGC87 | reverse complement strand
CCCCCCCCGGGCCCGAAACGCGCGATAATCCGCTACCGCACCTGCGGAACGACACCCCGTCACGAGACCAGCGCACCGGTCATCGGCGGGGCTTTTTCGTTTCCGGTCGCTACAGATTCGGACAACAGGAAGATCCAATGAAGTCGATTTGCGTTTACTGTGGTTCCAACCCCGGCAGCAAGCCGGTCTACACCGAGCGCGCCATCGCGCTGGGCGACCGCATCGCCCGCGACGGCCTGCGCCTGGTCTACGGCGGCGGCAACGTCGGCCTGATGGGCACCGTGGCCAACGCCGTGCTCGCCGGCGGCGGTGAAGTCACCGGCGTGATCCCGCAGCAGCTGGCCGATTGGGAAGTGGCCCACCGCGGCCTGACCGAGCTGGAAATCGTCGGTTCGATGCACGAGCGCAAGTCGCGCATGTTCGATCTTTCCGATGCGTTCGTCGCCCTGCCCGGCGGCTTCGGCACCATGGAAGAAATCTTCGAGATGCTGACCTGGCGCCAGCTGGGCATCGGCAACAAGCCCTGCGCGTTCCTGGATGTGGATGGCTTCTATGCCCCGCTGATCGGCATGATCGATCGCATGGTCGAAGAGCGCTTCCTGCACCCGGCCCAGCGCGCAGACCTGTGGTACGGCTCGGACATCGATGAGATGTTGGCCTGGATGCGTGCCTACGAGCCGGCGCAGGCCTCCAAGTGGATCGACGAAAAGCGGGCCAACGCACTGCGTTGATCCCTGCGGCGCCGCGACGGTTCAGGCCGTCGCGGTGGTCGCCATCGGGGCCGGACGGCCGAGCAGATAGCCCTGCCCGTAATCGCAGCCGAGCTGCAGCAGCGTGTCGTACTGGGCCTGGGTTTCGATGCCCTCACCCACCGTTTCGATGCCCAGCGTGCGCGCCAGTGACAGCACGCCCTGCACCAGCGCATGCGTGCTCTGCATGTCCTGCCCGTGCAGGCCGGCGATGAAGGATTGATCGATCTTCAACGTCGAGATCGGGAACCGGTGCAGGTAGGACAGCGCCGAGAAGCCGGTGCCGAAATCATCCAGCTGCACCAGCACCCCGCGCTCACGCAGGGTCTGCAGGATGCGCAGTGTCCGCGGGCCGTCATCGAGCAGGGCCACCTCGGTGATCTCCAGCCGCAACCGGTGCGGATCGGCGCCGGCCGCTTCGATCAGGCCGAACAGGCGCGTGCTGAAGTCGGCCGAACGGAAGTGCCGCGGCGAGACGTTCACCGAGAGGTAGCCACGGCCACCGCGCGCGAGCTGGGTGATCACCTGTTCGTACAGCAGCCAGTCCACCTGTTCGATCAGGCCGCTCTCTTCGCCCAGATCCAGGAACGCACTCGGCAGCAGCAGCCCGCGGCGCTCGTGCTGCCAACGCAGCAGCGCCTCGTGGCCGACCAGTTCGCCGTCGCTGAGCCGCACGATCGGCTGATAGAACGGCATGAAATCCCGGTTGATGATGGCCCGGCGCAGGTCCGCCTCCAGATCCAGGCTGCGCAGGGCCTGCTCGCGCATCGCCTCGTCGAACACCGCACAGCGATCATTGCCCTGCGCCTTGGCGCGGTACATCGCCGCATCCGCATCGCGCACCAGTTCCTCGCCGTTGCGGTAACGCGGGTTCCACATGGCGATACCCAGGCTGCCCGAGGGGAACAGTTCGCGCCCCTTCACCCACATCGACTCTTCCAGCGCTACCAGCATGCGCTGGGAAAACTCCAGCGCCGAGGCCAGGCCATCGCCGCACTGGAGCACGATCGCGAACTCATCACCGCCCAGCCGCGCGACCACGTCCTGCGCGGAGATCATCGAGACGATACGCTTGGCCACCTCCACCAGCATCTGGTCACCGGCAGCATGGCCGATGCTGTCGTTGACCAGTTTGAAGCGGTCCAGGTCCAGGAACAGCACGGCAAAGCCCTGGCTTTCGTTGGCGCGCGCACGCACGATCGCGTCTTCCAACCGATCCAGCAGATGCAGGCGGTTGGGCAGCCCGGTCAGCGCGTCGTGCATGGCCTGGTGGGTGAGGCGCTGTTCGGCACGCAGGCGCTCGCCGATCTGGCCCAGCAGTTTGTCGTTGACGTCGGCCAGCTCGCGGGTGCGCTCGTCCACCCGTTTTTCCAGATCGGCATGCGCATTGCGCAACCGCTCCTGGTCACGCTGGCGCGCCAGTCCGTTGCCGATGTTCTGGGCCACGAAGGTCAGCAGCCGCTGGTCGTGCACGGTGAACGCCACCTCCGGCGAATAACTCTGCACCACGATCACGCCGACCACATCGTCATCGCTCAACAACGGCACACCCAGCCAGCAGTTCGAGCGCGCGCCGAACTCGCGCACCACGCCACTATCGCGCAGCGCATCGATGCGCTCGCGCGTGGCCAGCAGCGGTTGCCGGTTGCGCACGATGAACTCGGTCAGGCCTTCGCTGAAGGGCCGTGGTGCGCGCGAGGGGTTGTACTCATCCACCGAGTACACGAACTCCAGCCCATCCCCCCTTTCATTGACCAGCGCGATATAGAAGTTGCGCGCATCCAGCAGCGTGCCAACGACCCCATGCACCTGGCCGTAGTACTGCGACAGCGACGCGGCACTCATCGCCAGCTCGGCGATGTTGAACAGTGCCAGCTGCAGCTTTTCGGCACGGCGGCGCTCGACCACCTCCTCCTGCAGATTGCGGTTGGCACGCTGCAGTTCGACCGTGCGGCGCTCGACCTGGCGCTCCAGCTGCACCTGCGCCTGGCGCCGGTCCATCGCGGTCAGGATGTGCTGGGCGACATAGCCCAGCAGGGTGCGGTCGGCCTCGCCATAGCGCGCGCGGTGTTCGTAGCTCTGGACCACGATCGCGCCGCACACGCGCCCGTCGCGCAGCATCGGCACGCCCAGCCAATCCAGGCTTTCCGGCCCACGCTCGGGGTCATGTTCGTCATCGAGGATGGCCAGCAGTTCCCGCGAGGGGCCGCTCAACGGCTCACCATGCCGCAGCAGCGCGAAGGTGAGGCTGCGCGGCATTTCGTGCTCTTCGTAGCTGCGATCCGGGTCAGCAACGAAATCATCTTTCTGGTCGGCGAAATACAGGAAGCGGACCCGGTGGCGGATGTCGTCGTATTCGACGATGAAACAGTTCTGCGCGTACATCAGCGAATTGAGCACGCGATGGAAGTGGCGCAGCATCTCGGCCATTTCCAGATCCGCACCGGCCAGATCGGCGATTTCATAGAGCGCCTGCTGCAGGCGTTTGGACTCTTCCAGGGAGGCGATCTCGCGGCGCTGCCTCGCCAGCAGCAGGGTGCTCTGGAACAGGGAGCGCGCCAACGCCCACCACGTGTCCGGCGGTGTCGTCCCGGCGGCCAGGGTCACGTCCAGCGTCAGGTCGGCGCCGCTGTGGCTCCAGCGCTGCTGCAGCGCCATGCCGGCCTCGGCCGCCTGACGCCACGCGGGAACAGGGCCCATCGGCGGGGTGCGGTCCTCAGGATGGTCCAGGGTGCCCTCGCCCAGCACCGGATCCGACCAGGCCAGCGTGATCGCCGCCCCTGCCGGCAACAGGGCGCACAACGCCGTGGCGACCGCGGCAGGGATCACCGCATCACCGTCCCGTTGCACTGAAGAGGTCACCATCTGGCTGGTCACGTTGCTCATCTCTCGGGTGCCGAGTGCCCGGCACCTCCCCTGTCCTGCGAGCATAACGCGCGGACCGGGGGGCAATGGAAGCGCTTCAACCCCGTCCGGCGCTGCTGGGCGTTGTTACTGCTGTGCCCCAGGTCATCGCCATGCCATCCCGCTCTGCCGCCCCGCGCGCCATCGACTATGCGAACACCCCCGCAGCGCTTACTCTGTGCGGCGTGGACGCCCTTGCCCTGCCGACCGATGAAGCGCTGATGCTGGCCTGGGCCGGCGGCGACCTGCGTGCGTTCGAAGCACTGTATGGCCGTCATCGCAGCCGTCTGTACAGCTTCCTGCTGCGCCAGCTGCGCGATGGCGCGCTGGCCGATGAGATGTTCCAGGATGTCTGGCAGCGCGTGATCGCCGCGCGCGCCGGCTGGCAGCCGGACGCCGCCTTCACCACCTGGCTGTTCCGGATCGCCCACAACCGCCTCAACGACCACTGGCGTGCGGCCAGGCACCGGCCTGCGGCCCCGATCGACGCCGATGAGCGGGTCGCGGCGATCGCCGATGCGCGCACGCCGGAAACCCAGCTGTCCGAGTTCGAACAACGCCGCCAGCTGCAGCTGGCCATGGAGCAGCTGCCGCCCGAGCAGCGCGAGGTCCTGCAGTTGCGCCTGGAACAGGAACTGAGCCTGGAAGAGATTGCCGAGATCACCGGTGTCGGCCGTGAGACAGTCAAATCGCGGCTGCGCTATGCCATGGACAAACTGCGAACGGGGTTGAGCGGATGAACCGCCCGGATCCACTGACCCCGGAAGAACGCGAACTGGCCCGGCTGCTGGGTCGCCCGAGTGCCACCAGTCCGGCGCCGGCGATCGACGATGCGGTGCTTGCGGCCGCCCGTGCGGCAGTGGAAGCACCGGCCGCAGACGCTGCAACCTGGGCGCTGCCGCCCGACACCGCTGTGCCTGCGCGACGCCCGCGCTCGCGCCTGCCGGCCGTGTTCGGGCTGGCCGCCTCGGTGATCTTCGCCGTGGGCATCGCCTGGCAGCTCAAGCCCGAAGACCCGCCCGCGCCGCCGCTGGCCGAACCGGTCGCCGCACCGGCATCGAGCGCTGCGGTGACCGAGGCTGCGCCGGCGATGGAGGCCGCGCCGCCACCGTCCCCCGCCGCGGCACCGCCGGCGGTCCAGCAG
>NZ_JBHFHW010000041.1:47944-63983 GCF_057333975.1 Stenotrophomonas sp. AGC87 | reverse complement strand
GGACAGACAACGGCAAGGAGTTTTGCGGTAAGGCGATGGTGGCCTGGGCTCACGACAAGGGAGTTGCCCTGCGTCTGATCGAGCCGGGCAAACCGAACCAGAATGCTTACGTGGAGTCTTTCAACGGGCGTTTACGCGATGAATGCCTCAACGAGCACTGGTTCCCGACATTGCTTCATGCCCGTACCAGCATCGAAAGCTGGCGGCGCGACTACAACGAAGAAAGGCCCAAAAGAGCGCTTGGCGGACTAACACCCGCCCAGCACGCCGCGCAGTTGGCGGCGAAGAAAGATAACATCAGCACTGGATTCTAAACCCGCCCACTACTCAGGTCGGGGGGACGTCGGCCCGGGTGAAGGCGTTGGTGGAACGTCCAGTGGATCCGGACTCGGCGGATGGGCTGCTGCGTAGGGTGCTGACCTACAGTCGGCTGGACGGAAAGGCTACGGTGGTAAACGAACAGGCGATGGCCAGCGTACGCTCGCTTTACGAGGGCGGCGGTCGTGGCGCTCTGATGGCCTCCAGCCGCGGTACGGCCTGGGGCCTGCTTAACAGCGTGACCGAGTTCATCGACCACCATCGCCGCGCGCGCACGGAAGACCATCGTCGGGAAGCGGCTTGGTTCGGACCGGGGGCCCAGATCAAACAGCGGGCGTGGGACGAAGTGATGAAGCTGGTGGCCTGATGCAGGCCCGGTCACGCTCTCATGCAACTACTGGTACCCGGGCGGCTCCTTGCATTGGGGCTGTCCGGGCACGTGAGGACCAGACCATCGGCCGGGCGCTACGGATCCTCAAGCAGAGAGTCCGTGGACCGGGACCATTCTTGAGCGAGGTGCCCACTTGCGGTGCGTTCTTCCGACTGCGGTTAGGCAGCGAGGAGCGGGAGCATTTCGAATCCGCCTTCTTTAACACCCGGAACCAGCTCATCGCAGTGGGCGACTGTTCTCCGGCAGGGTGAATGGGGCGGAAGTTCATCCATGCGTCGTGGTTCGACGGGCTCTAGCGTTGAACGCTTCGGCCGTCTTGCTGGCCCACAACCATCCCAGTGGCAACACCGAATCCTCTGCAGCGGACCGTGCGCTCACGGTGCGACCGAAGGGGGCTTTGACTAGGATATCCGGTTGTTCGACCATTTCGTGGTCAGCGCCGCCGAATCGGTATCGATGGCGGATAGCGGATGGGTTTAACTGGTCGAAACGATGGATGAGCATAGCGCCCGGCCCACACGGGCCAGGCAGATCGCCGTGGATGCATCGCACCGTACGTGCGGATCAGTCTCCGTCGGCCTGCGCTCTTAGTCCTTTGGCTTGTCGCCCCTGCGCCAATTGCAGCAGCTCCACCACCTTAGCAAGCAGGGCAGGGTCCTCGACCAGTGCGGGGATCAGCGAGGCCAAGGCATCCCGCTGGGTGTCGTCGGCGTGGGCCAAAGCAAGGATCGCATCGGCCATCGCCGCATCGTCGGCCAATAGGTAGGCCGCGGGCACGTCCAACAGCTGCGCCAGCAGGCCCAGGTTGTCGAAGCCGATCGCGGTGACTTGGTGCTCGTAGCGGTTGATCCGCGAGGAGCCCTTTTCCTTACCCAAGCCCATGCGATCCCCTAGCGCGCGCTGACTCAGACCACGCAGTTGCCGCGCCTGGAGGAGGCGGGCGGCGAACAAGGCGCGTGGCGAGGAATCGGGCACAGGGCAACCGAAAGGCGGGGGTGGCCCGAATCATGACGAAACCTCTATTGGTGTGGCAGACTCTATTTGCCAGATAGAGGATACGTACATCAACTGCCGATGTCTCGCTTGGGCGGCGCATCGATATCAGCGAAACCTGCGAACAAAAAGGAGATTCATGAAAGGCATCAGTCGATGGACTGCCCTAGGGGGGGCGTTGTTTCTATCTGCATGCAGCAAGCCAGTTCTGGATTGGCGCAACGCCGACCTGAGCAACGGGACGATCTACGAAGCTGGCTCTAACGAGCCGTTCGATGGCTTGGTGACGAATGTGCCCCACGGCAAATTGGAGCCACAACTTGGGGCACTCACAACAGTGCTAGGCAACCTCAATACGTTTCAGCCGGCAAGCATGTCGACACTACTGAGTGGTATGCAGTATCTGTGCGACGTCGACGTCAACGAAGGGCTTCTCGCGGACCACTTTGTGTGCCGATACCGTGATTCACAGGCCGTGGCCTACGAGGGGCAGCTCAGTGGTGGGGGACTCGAAGGGGAGACTGTTTTCCACAATGCAGCTGGTGCCAAGATGGTTGTCCTGCCGATGGCGAAGGGCAAGGTGAGTGGTCGGGTCAGGATCTACTTCGTGGAGAACCCAGAGCAACTTTCCCTCGAGGCGGATGTCGTAGACAACGTCTTCAATGGCGAGCTAATTGGCTCATCTGAACGGGCAGGTCAGGTCGAAGGGGCAGTACGCCAACAGCATTCCGATCGGCGTCTGGGAGGGCCGTCGGAAGGAAGACGGCACGCTCTCCGAGCGCATCACGTACGAAGGTGGAAAGGTTGTTTCGCACTCCTTCTACGAACCGGATGGCACGAAGTACATGAGTGAACAGCAGATGTGGGACCTCCACCGTTCCATCGCCTCAAGCGATGACTTCGTGCTGACGCCGGAGCAGGGCGCACTGCTCTCTGCGGCTGAAGCACGTTATGGCGCAGTCCGCCTGCTTTCGCCTTCACAGCGGGAGGCTAAAAGGCAGGCAGAGGAGGCCCAGAGGCGTGCCGACAAGATCGCCAGGGGCCTTGATCCGGATTGCTTTGTGTGTGACGGATCGGGCAAGCCACAACAGTAGCGGAGCCAATTCCTCCCAGCCATATTGGGACATTGAAAAGGAGAAAGCATGAAGAGGTTGAACGTCACGGGGTTGCTTCTGGTGGTTGGACTGGCCCTAGCAGGCTGCAAGCAAGAGCCGACACTGACGCAGGCTGGGGAAATCAATCTTGCCGGGTGTCATGTGCCGGCAGGCATCACGCAGGAGGAGGCCGAGAAGGTAGAGTGCGGAACGCCGGAAGTCACCGACTCTCCCGAAGCATTTGCGAATTTGGTCAGGTCGGAACCTATGTCTGAATCGGCGGCGGTCAGTGCTTCCGCGTTGGCATTTGATGCGGCTACTCGGATGGCCGCAACATCGGATGCCGAAGTGATCAATACTGCTATCTCTGCACGAGCCGCGCAGGATGGGGGAAGCGAGTACGCCGACGCGCGCAAATCGCTTAAGGGTGATCTAGACGGCGATGGTGCAGCGGATGTGGCGGTCCTGTATTCGTTGGAAGGCGCTGGCGGTGGTAATGACTCGGTAGGCTATCTAGCCGCCTTCGTGCGTACGGGCGGGCAGTTGAAGCTGGCTGATACCGCCACGCTTTCCGGTAGCGCCCAGAGCCTCACACTGAAGGACAGCACGGCGCATCTCAAGCTGCTTTCGTTGGGTCCGGACGATTCGGCGTGCTGCCCATCAATAGAGGACGACGTCGTGTATGTCCTCCATGGGAACAAGTGGCTGCAGGTGCAAGCGCAGCCCTGACCCGTTCTGGCGTCTGATGCCAGGGCCGCCTCGTGCGGCCCTTTTCCATGGGAGTGACTGATGCGCGCATCCGCGGACAAGCGGGATCGGAAAGGCGGGCCGTCCACTTGTAGATAAGAGCCACGATCACACACGCGGCGGATCGCTGACGGTGGCCTGCAATGAACTGGTCAACAGGAAGATCGGGGAGGGCGCTTAGGCGTCCTCCCCATGCGGCTGGAACCTTTTTTCTCTTCCGGACGAGTTTCCAGCCTCGCGGCGCCATTGCGGGAATGCCGGTCATTCGGGGAGGATAGGGGGGCGATATCCAATCGATCTTGCAATGAGGTGCTTTGGTGAAAAAAGCAAGCAGGGAAGGCCGCATGCGGCAATTTAGAGGCGAAGTCCGGAATGAGTGGCATGCAATTCTGCCAGTCGGGGAGGATCCAATTTCCTACTTGCTGAAAAAGGACATCCCTCTCTATCTCGAGGTGGACCAGATGCGTCACTTGGTGCACCGGACTTCCAAAGTGGAATTCCCCCCAATGGACGAGGGCCAGAAAAAGCTATTAGAGGAAATCTCATGGGAATCGGCGTCGTCCGAAGACTTGGACGCAATTCAACTGCAAGCCAGTAAATTGACGGACGGCATCGCCTTTCTGCGACTGGACACGGCATCGATCGAAAAATTGGGGCATGCCGACGTTTGCACGTCGCCAAATTTTATGGGCTGGGGTTTGGCTCCGGCGCGGACGTATCGCGTGACCGGGCAGGATCTCAGAGGTCGACCAGTCAGGAAAGAGGAGAAAATAGAGGCCGTCCGCGATCTGGTGAAGGTTGAGCTTGAGTGCGCGGCCATCGTGGACAAAGAGGAGTGGGAAAAGGCTAATCGTCGCGGCGAGCCTGGTATACGTGCCGATGATCATAGATTCCGTGCCAGTGTTACTGTTCACGTATCGGAACTATTTCTGGATGTGTTAGACATCGAGAAATTGAAGCAGGAGAAAATGGATCTCCTAGGTCTCGTGGCGTATCCGTTTGAGCATCAAGAGCGTGCGCCAGGCATCTACTGGATGTTCCAGGCGGCATACAGGCTCAACGGGCTACAGGCGATCGTTGGTGGTGATACGGGGGTTAGGCCCTGGCTGAAGCAACATGCGGCCAAGGCCTTCAGGTACAGGGCCGACCGAACAGCAGAGAAGTTCGTGTGGATGACAGTTGGCCGGGATCAGGGTGGTGGCAAGCGTGGCGAATTCAAGATTGGACAGATAGACGAGCTGCACGGCGATGGCGCATCTTTAAGGTACAAGTTCGACTTCACGAGCGACGGTCTTGCCCTGATCCTGGCGATTGCCGATTTTTGGTTTGAACTCAAAGATCGGGAACCGAGCGTATCGAGAGTTGTTTTAGCAGAGAAGCTCATGGCGCACCGCTTCGATGGAACGGAAGTCGGTGACTTGGTGTATCTGATTGACGGGGAGCGCCTCGACAAGGATGACGTTTCACGGCTAGAGGAAAGCGCAAGGAAGCGTGGGGTAAAATTGCGTGCTGTACGTGAGAAATTTGGTTCTTCTCCCATCTGAGGGGAGAAGGCGCACGGCCGACCAGCTAGATTTGTAGCTGTCGAGAAAACAAACCGAGGCCGGCCGTGGCCAAGCTGGATTGTATGCCGTTACTGGGAAGCTGGGCGGGGTATCGCCTGGATGGATGGCGCCGCGAGGCACGTGGCGGAGCCACGTGGCTGGTGCTTTCGCTGTTGCCTGATTCACGCCGCCGCCGACGCTGCAGTGGCTGCGGCAAGTGGGTCGTGGCCATCCACGACCAGACGCTCCGGCGCATCCGTGACTTGCCCGTGTTCGACGAGCCGGTGGAGTTGGAAGTCCAGCGGCAGCGGCTGGCCTGCCCTCGCTGTGGGCCGAAACTGGTGCACTTGGATTGGCTGGAGCGGCATGCCCGGGTAACGCAACGGCTTGCGCAGAGCGTGGCACGCATGTGCGCCACCACCTCCATCCATGCCACCGCAAAGTGGCATGGTCTGGACTGGAAGACGGTCAAGGCGCTTGATTTCAGGCATCTGATGCAGACGCTGGGCCCGGTGGACCTATCGGACGTACGCGTGATCGCGATGGACGAGTTTGCGATCCAGAAGGGGCATCGCTACGCCACCGTGGTCGTCGAGCCATCGCGCAAGCGCGTACTCTGGGTCGGCCGAGGACGCAGCCGCGCTGACATCCGTCCCTTCTTTGAGCTACTCGGCAGGGTCGGTTGCGAACGCATCCAAGCCGTAGCAATGGACATGAATTCGGCCTTTGATGTGGAGGTCAAAGCCCAGTGCCCCAATGCTGAAGTGGTCTACGACCTCTTCCACGTGGTGGCCAAGTACGGGCGCGAAGTCATTGATCGGGTGCGGGTGGACGAGGCCAATCGCCTACGCACCGACAAGCCCGCGCGACGGGTGGTGAAGATCTCGCGCTGACTGCTGCTGCGCAATCGGCAAAACGTCCCGGCCGAGCAGCGCGTCCAATTCGAGGAGCTGCTGGCCGCCAACAAAGCCCTGCTGACCACCTATCTGCTCAAAGATGACCTGAAGCATCTGTGGCGCTACCGAAGCTAGAGCCGGGCGGAGAAGGCCTGGCGGTCATGGAAGCATCGCGCCCTGCGAAGCGGGCTGGAGCCACTGCGCATTTTTTTTCCGCCGTCTGCAGCCTTATCTCCCGGGCATTCTGGCCCACTGCCGATGGCCGCTCGGGACGAACCTGGTGGAAGGCATCAACAACAAGATCAAGGTCATCAAGCACGTCGCCTACGGATACCGAGACGACGCGTACTTCTTCCTGAAGATCCGGGCGGCCTTCCCCGGAGTTGGGTGAAGAACCAGAAATTTGGGATAAAAGAGCTGGAGTAGGCTCCTTTTCCTGTTTCGTGTGTGCTGCTGGGCGTGGCTATTCCGAGAGGCGATCATCCGTGATGGGTGCCCTGTCCCAAGCGCCGTACCGCGGCTTCTTTGCGTCTTGCCTGCGCTTGTGTGCAAGCACATATGGCGTTGGGTCGAAGCCTGGCGGATATGGGCTGCGGGGTCCGTCCAGCGAGTGGTGAAGCAGAGACAGATAGTCTTGGCGCTTGCGCTTGGGACCACGCTTTTTGCGAGTACCGCACGGAGTCGGTGTGCGCCAGAAGTTCTTGATCGTGTCGTTGCTGGTCTTCAAAACACAGTCTTGCTTCGTTAGGTAGCAAAGAGCGTAGCGCAGGCCCACAAGCGCTTCGATGCTCTGGAAGTCTTGCAGCCCAAGTCCATTGAACGGCCAAGAGCGACGGTCCTTGTAGCTGTTGTGGGCGCTGCCGCGATCATGGCCGATGCGCCGCAGCCACATTTCGCAAAGGGCATCGGAGATGTAGTCGACGCTGCGGCTGGTAAGGCCCTGAAGATCGCCGTTCAACACCACGAGAAGGTGGAAATGCGTACCGCGGGAGATGCCGTTCTCGCGTTTGATGATGAAGCCCAAGTAGCCGGGGAGCAGGTTGCGCTGGCAGGCGCTGCTACGCAACGAGCGGAGGAAGCCTGTTACTGCCTTGTCTGCGTCCTCGGAGTGGCTGAAGTCCTTCCAAGCGGTACGGAGAGTAAGGTCGATGCGTAGGAAGCAGAGACGGGTGTGCTTGCCGGCAAAGTGATATATGAAGTGACGCGCGCTCTTAAAGTTGTCCTCCTCCTTGCGCGTGTAGGCCCTCACGGCATTAATGTACTTCCAAGATCGGTTCACGCGGTGCACGAAGCGCACCAGATGGCGCGTCAAGGTGCCGAGCTCAAGGTCATGACTGATGCCACTGCTGTTGACATGGCACAGGGCAGTCCGCGTGGCGTAGCGCTTCATTGAACGGAGCAAAACCGTGATAGCGGGATGGAAGACATGGTTCGCCCAAGCGGCGTTCCAGTGAGGATTGTCGGCATGGACCTGGCAGCACTTAAGAATGCGCATGCCCAGGGACTTGAGCTTGACCGCGGGCAACGGCGGGCCCCCCGTGCGGAACGGGGCTCGGATGTCTAAGCACGGAACGCCATCGCCATCGGCAAGGGCGGCATGAAGTTTCAGCAGGCTTTTGCAATGTGCCTTGAAGCGGTGGTCGTCCAAGCCGCCGACCCACTGGTCTCGGTCGGGAAGATGATATTTGACATGCGTGTCAAGGATGTCCTGATAGCGGCTTTCGCGCTCGATCACTTCAGCGATCGAGCGCTCAAGGATGGTGGGAGTATTCGCCGCATTGCTGTGGCGTTGGACTTGAGAATGCATGTTCTGTTCTTCCTGTTGCCCGAACGGCGTTGCCTGCAAGGGGGAAACAAAGGTTGATGGGAGAAATTGCCTCTGTTCATTCATCCGAGCTAAATGAAGGGAGGATGTAACAAGTGGCTTGTCTATCAGTTGAGAAAAACGTGCAAACGAGTAGGTAAGAGCGAAACAATTAGCTAATAAATACCGGGTTTGCTTGAAGTACGAAGGGCGCTGCATGTATGGGGTCGCGAGACCCGTAATCGGTCAAAGTGGCACAACCGATGTAACCGGGACGAGTGTCGACTTAGCGGGCAGACGGACGCTCAGCCACCCACTGGAACACTACGTTCGCGCTCCAAGCCACGGCACGTTTGCCGATCTTCTTCGGCTCAGGAAACTCGCCATCCGCGATGGCTTTGTAGAGCGAGCTCTTCTTCTTACCCGTGATCTCGCACACCTGGTTGAGGCGCAGCATGGTGTCGGGAGAGTAGATGCGGGAACCGTCGGTCGGGTAGCTGTGCAGCGCCCAGTTGTTGGCGGGAATGCTTGACATCTTTTAGGTGCTCCGTGTGAAGGACCGCTATAGAACACGAAAGATTCAATGCAGGCGACGATTCCGCGGAATGTTCCGAACATTCCGGAAAGGCTCTTGGGCGTTTCGCGCCCCGTGCAACCGTGGGCACCTAGCAGGGCCTCGTCGGACCAGTCGCGGCGCCGCGAGAGGGGTGACGGCTGGTTTTAACTTAAATGGTGGTTACCGAGGGCTCCAGCGAACGGGCTGGCGGCCTTCCGCGGCGACGACAGGCGATGTGGTTGCCGGACGGAAGGCTCGCCAGGCTCTTGATGCTTAGTCCGGTGCGCATTTCGGCCCGCATCTTTCCGGTCAATAGTTGACGCCACTTTGCGTCATCGCGATGGGCTGACGACGGGTGTTGCGCAGCCTACGGGGTTAACTCGACAAGTCCACCGACGTCCGCATGGTCAGGGGACCCGCACACTGCAGCTAACGGAATGTTCGAGCATTCCGCGGAATGTTGGCTTGTCGTTTCGAAGAAGGGTTGAATTCGCGCATTCTTCAATGCGAAGCCTTTATGTCATCGAACAACACGCTGGATCCGGAGCTGCTCGCCGAATTGGTAAGTGACATTGATTGCCTCGGCCTCGAGATTCTGTACCTGCGTGCGGCCAAGCCGGCCATCCTTGAGGCTGTTAGGGTCCGCAACGTGTCTTTGGACGCGATATGTGCGTCTGTGAACCAGCGACTGAAAGTCCTGCGGCTGACGGTCGAGCCTCGCCACGTCCAAGCGATCCTGGATGAGCTGGAGAAGGCGGCTAAGGCGCCGGACACCGTCTTTGCCGCCTCGTTCCAAGGCCGAGCGCCGCCGAGGAGTGTGCTGCCGTAAGCCGCTCACGCTACTCGCTAACCGCCACGCTGCATGCGCGTTGCGCCTGCTTGCCATGAATAGAGGTATTCCATGCTCGACCCGTTTCCTCACTTGTCCAGGGTATGCCCGATCAATGCCCTTCCTGATCTGCTTTACAGTGCTGCCTGCGAAGTCCGCCGCCTGGAGGACGACGTCCCGGCCGAGTGCCTCCTGATGGATGCCATCGCCGCTTGTGTGGTTCCCGTGCAACGCCTGTATGACGTCGTGGGCCTGGACTATAGGCATATGCCGACGACAATCTTTATGCTGACGCTCGCACCTAGTGGGCGCGGCAAGGGGACCTCGTACCGTGAGTTCTTCAAACCCTTGATCGAGCACAATCGGCAGGCCGGGTTGGTTGCCCGGAAGATCCGCGCGAGTAAGCGTTCGGTTGAGAAAGCGGGCTCGCTCGTAGATGGCCCGGAATTCCAGGAACCAGACGGTCGAATGTTGACAATGATTAGCTACCGCGCACTGCTGGAGTGTCTGGATGGCCGGGCGCGTTCAGTCTGCGTCAACGACGAGGATGGCGGAAGCTTCTTGGAGAGCGATCTGTTTGTCAGGATGGGCGGAAGCCTCACTAAGCTCCACAGCGGTTTCGACTTGGATCACGTCGTTAAGGGCGTGGATCTTGCAGCCATTGATGGCCGTTGTTCGCTCGGGGTTCGCCTGCAGGGTGAGGTGTTCTATCCGGTGATGAAACGCACAAATAATAAGAGCTTTCATCAAGGGATTTGGGGTCGAGCCATCGTGGCTTGCCATGACCCCAAGCGGTTTGGAGCCTGCGATATCAGCATGCCGCCAAGCTGGCCGGGGGGCGGACTGAATAAGTTCCACCACCGCTTGCAGGATCTGATGGACGAGGCCGACAAGAAGCAGGCGACGGGCGAGTTGATCAGGGACAAGATTGTCCTCGGATGTGAGGCAAGGGCCTTCATGGCCGAGTTGAAGTTTCGCCTCAAGGGATGGCGTGAAACCTGCTACGACGAGCAGATTGAGCCGGCCGTTAATCGAGCGTGGGAGAACACGCTGAGAATAGCGGCGGTGTTCCAGGTCGTATGCGGAGAGGGCCCGGAGATCAGCCTGGAGCTGGTCCAGCGCGCCTGGGCGATCGTGCAGTGGTCGTTGACCCAGCACCAGATGATCTTCGTCGAGGCGGCCAGGCGGGAGTCCACGTCATCGCGGAAAGAAGGTGCCTTCAGCAAGCCGTGGCCCACCCGCATTAAGGTTCCCAAGCCCCCTAAATTGCCGCGCCCAATCCAGGACGCCCGGTGGGTCTTGGAGTGCTTCGCGACGGTGCGCGGGACGCTGGAGCACGCGTTGCTCGTCGACGTGATCAGGTTGGCCGGGCTGCGCGGCCCGCGGCTGGAGACCGCTCTGGCATGGTTGAAGGTCAACCAAGTCGTAGAGATTGTTGGGAAGCGTGAAAGCCCCCTGATGCGGATCCCTTCTGTCGAGTGACATTCCACTCAGTGCCCCGGGCGTGCTCGGCGCATCCAGGTCCTTGCCCGCGCCCGAGGTGGTCAGGATTGAGGGTCGTTGCTGGCACCGGTAGCTGCGCAGGAAAAAGCTCGGGTACACGACCCAGATCAACGCTGTCACGCAGGTCATGGCTGCGGCTATCAGGGGCGCGAAATGAAGCAGGTTCTGGACCAAGGTGAGATTGATTCCGTCGGGCTGACGCATGCAGGCGCGCTATCGCGCATGATCGTCCTTGTACTGCTTATGTTGCGTGAAGTGAGCTCCCAACGCGCTGCGCGCATCGCGCCCCTGGGCGGGCCGACCAGCACCGGAAGCTGCCCTCGACGGCGGATTCCGACACCCGGTTGCTGCGCGTCGGCGTTGTATACGACCCTCAGCCCACAGCGGGTTTGGCTGTCATCAGGTAGAAGATCGCGAGAAACGAGAACAGGGCCGGCACGCCCAGCGCCGCCCACGTGCCGAGGTGTTGATCGTAGCGGAGGGGAAGCGGCTCGCCCCGGTCGGCGGCAGCACGGGCCAGATCGCGCAGGCGCATCTGCAGCCAGACCACGGGCAGCCAGCACAGGCCGGCAATCACATACAGCACGATCGACCAGTACAGCCACGGGGTGGTCAGCGCAATGCCCAGCCGGTGCGCCAGGTAGAGTCCACTCAATGGCTGGAATACGATGGTGGTGGCAGTGAAGAGCCAATCGGCCAGCACCACCAGCTCGGCCACGGCCGCCACCACCCGTGGGTCACGGCGGCGACTGGCGAATAATAGATAGAACGCCGTGCCGACGCCGGTGCCGAACAGGAACGTCGACGACACGATGTGCAGCACTTTAACGACGACGATGTCCACGAGGTGGCTCCTCCAGACGCAGCAACAGGTAGATGAGCGCGGCCAGGGGCAGGTTCTTCACGATGGGCCCGTATGGATGCGCCCAGTAGCCCGGCAGCCAGACGGTGATGACGACCGTGTAGAACGCAATCAGCGCCAACTGCAGGCGGTAAGTGGCGCGCCGCCAGGCGCGTTTCCACATCGTCAGCCCCAGTACGACGTCCAGCGCTGCGGCGCCATACAAGGCCAGAGGGGCGACAGTTGCCGGCACCTGCGCCTGGGCGAGGAGGGCCAGGCTTGCCGCCGTGGGATAGACGAAGGCCGACACCCAACCGGTTACCAGCCAGGTCACCGCATTGGCTGCGCGGGCCAACGGCAATGTGGCACGCAACAGGGCGCGCGTCCGAAGCTCGGGGGCCTGGTGGCGCGGCACGAAGTCGATCGGTGCGCGCAGGGGGCGCCCGAGCAGCGTCTGCCACGCACCGGAGGCCGCTGTGTTGCCGTGCGCGAGCATGGTCATGGTGTCTGCATCCAGTGCGATGCCAGGCATCCATCGGGTCAGTGCAGTGGCCAGGTCCATCCAGCGGGGCGCCACCGGAAACCAGCGCAGACGATGACCCAACGCGTCGGCGAGGGTTGCCAGGTAGGCAGGCAGCGTCAGCGGTACCGGCCCCACTGCGGCAATCAGCGGTGGAGGGCAGGGGTGGTCCACCAATGCTATCAATCCGTCGACCAGGTCCTGCTGGTGGATGGGTTGGACGCGTGCGCCCCCGGGCGCCGGGAAAGGCAGCACGGGGAGCAGGGCCAATTGCAGGAACAGGCCTGTGCTGGCGCCTTTCGGCGCAAACACCAGCGAGGGACGCACGACAGTCACATCGCCGGGGAAGCGCAGCGCGCAGTGATCGCCGAGCGCCTTGCTGCGCCAGAAGCGGGTAGGGGCACCCGGGCCGGCGCCCAGCGCCGATATATGGATCAAGCGGGGCACGCCGGCGCGCGCTGCTTGTTCAAACAGGGTGCACGGGCCCTTGACATGGACATCGTCAAAACTCTGTCCATCGCGCTCGGAAAAAATGCCGGCCGCGTTGATCAGCACGTCCAGCGTACGCAGCAGACTCTGCAGCGCGTGGTCGTCGGGCGTCGAGAAATCGAAACGCAGCAGCCGAGCATGCTCGTTCGGCCGGTCGCTGTCCGGGTTCCGCATCGCGAGGAAGACCTCATGCCCCTGCCGCACCAGTTCCTCACCCAGCGTGCGTCCGATCAGACCATTGGCGCCGATGATCAGAATCCTGCGCGGGGCCATCGCCCGGGTTGGCTGCGTCGCGCCTTGGTGGCGGGTAGTTGCGCCAGCCTCTGTTCCACCGTGCTGCTGTCGCTGCTCAGCCATGGCCGCCTCCGTGCGCCGGCGGCAGGGACCAACGCCACCAGCCACTGGATCTGGCCCCGCAGCGCACACCGGCATGTGCAACCCGACATGCCCCATACATTGGTCGGCTACACCATCCACCACCTGTGCTCGGTGTTCTGGGCGTGCGGCTACGAGCTGCTGCGTGGACGGCGTCACGCGCCGGAGGCGGTGCTGGCAGTGGCCACGACCACCACGGCCGTGGCGTATCTGGTGGACTACAAGGTAGTGCCGGCCCGGCTTTCGCCCGGGTTCGAACGGCACCTGCGGCGCTCTGACCTTGTCTGGGTATATGCGGCGTTTGCCGCGGGCCTTGCACTTCCTGCGCTGGTGGCAAAGCGAAGCAGGCGGACACACCGCCGCTGAGAGGACCGTTCATGGTCCACCCTCCGGCGCCAGCCTGCGCAGGCCGGTCATTGCCGGGCCCTCCAGCAGCTCGCCGGTGGGGGCGAAACGGCTGCCATGGCATGGGCAGTCCCAGCTCTTGGCGGGGTCGTTCCACTGCACCAGGCATTTCATGTGCGGGCAGACCGGCGATAACGCGTGCAGTTGCCCTTGCGGATCGCGATAGATCGCCTGCCGCTGGCCGTCCCGTTCCACCAGCGCCCCGCATCCGCTATTTACCTCGTCGACATGGGTGGGCATCTCCCGCTTGATCCGATCGCCGACCAGGTGCTTGATTACCGTGGCGTTGGTCCGGGCCCACCCCTTGGCCGACTTCATCGGCGTGATCCGCAATGGGCTGAGCAGTCGCGCGGCATCGCTGTGTACCCCGGTGATGCCCTCGGTGATGAGCTGTGCCGCTACGGCGCCCCATACCAGCCCATCGGCCTGGAAACCGGTCGCCACCCAGACGTTGTCGTGCGCGCTGCCCCCGATGTAGGGCAGACCATCGGCTGGCTTGAACTGTTGCGCCGACCAGGCAATGACGTCGCCGGTTACCTGGAAGCGCTCGCGCACATAGGCGTCAAGCCGTTGGGTTTCCTCCTGCTGGCGATGCTGCTCTCCCGCCTGATGCTTGCCGCCCACGGCGATCAACCACTGCTCGCCTGTTGCCGCAACAGCCGCACGCAATGACCGCTCGCTGTCCTTGATCCAGTGGATGCCCGGGGCGGGCGGGTCAGCCACACGCACGGCGATACCGCATTCGCGGTACACCTCCACCTCGGCTTGGACCAGATTGAATCCTGCCGGGGAGTGGGTGGCCAGCACGATATGGCGCGCATGAATGCGGCCACCCGGGGTCATCACGCATCCCTCGCCGGCGTCCACGTCCACGGCCGGAGTCGATTCGAATATCGGAATCCGTCTGCCCAGGTGCGCGGCCAGCCCGAGACAGAACCGGTAGGGATCAAACTGTGCCTGCCCTTCGACGCGGAAACCGCTTGCCAGGGCGAAGGGCACCCCGCCCCGGCTCGCAGACGGCGTCAGCCCGGCGCGCTGGTAGGCGAGCATTTCCTGCTCAACGCGCACCCGCAGGTCGTTGGCATCGTGTTCGATGCCATAGAACATCGGTACCCGGCCAAAGCCGCAGTCCAGCGCGAGCCTGCGCGCGGCGCGCTCGATGGTGCGGATGCCTCCAGCACGCAGGGCGCGCACCTGCCCGACGACGCCGCCACCCCACCGGGCACTGAGATCAGACATGTTGGACACAGCGGTGTAGAGGTTGCCCGTAGAGAGACCCGTATTGCGCCGGGCGATCTGCCCGGCGTCGATCAGGACCACGCGCTGCCCGGCATCGGACAGGTGCAGGGCGGTGAGAAGCCCGGTGATGCCGCCCCCTACGACTACGACATCGGCGTGAAGATCTGTCTCCAGAACGGGAAAAGCCGGCGTGTCCGGCGATGGGGACGGGAGGGTCCAGATGCTGGTGTTCGTGTCGGCAAGGTGGCGCATGACAATCCCTTTGAGGTAGCAGAGAGGCGGGTGAACGACAGGCAGGTGTCCTAGCTGATTGCCCGCTCAAGAACGCCCAGCGCATCGCCGCGCACGATGCAGGTACCCGCTGGATCCAGCCGGGCCACGTGGACGCGCGTATGCGGGCGCGCAACCCGCGCAATGATCTCCATGATCTCCGTCGGCATGCGCATGCCCAGGATGACCTGCAGCACCGCACCGGGCACCGGAATATGACGAGACTGGCTGAGCAGACGCCATTCGCGCTCATAGGCCCAGTGCGAGGTTTTGGTCGTGAGCGCACGCAGCGCCGCGTCGCCGCTGGCGGCCACGTCTATGGTCGGCAGGCGTCGGGTGTAACGCACCGGATGCAGTGGCAGCCGCTGCGGATCCAGTTCGAGCGCGATGGCGACGCCGGCAAACCGCCCCGCATACAGCGACCACATGCGCACGTCCTCGAAACGGTCAGTGAGACTGCAGATCCGGGTGGGCAGGTTGCGGTCCAGTTCGCGGGCGGTGCCGAACTGTGGGCGCGCCGCACCTTGCCCGACCATGCGCGCGAACTGTCCTTCAAAGGGATCATTCAGGGCTTCGTAGTGTTCGCAGTAAAGCCGCTCATTGACCACCACGTCCAGAAGGTGCGCGAGCTGCTCGACGGGCTTGAATTTGTAGAAGATCAAGAAGGGCTCCCGGCGACCGGCCGGCGGCGCAGTACCTGCGTGTGGCCCGGCCGCGTGGTGTGGACACCTGACGCTGGTCCCGAAATCTGCGCCACAGGGGTGTGACAGCTCGTCAATAAAAGATGATCTGTCCGTGATGCGCAGTGAACGCGTGGATCGCCCAGCCATTGGCCGTCGCGCTGGCGTCAACAAGATGGCTCTGCACGGTCACGTGTTCGCCACGGAGGAAGCACGCGCGGTGGAAGACCGGGGGCGCATGGTGAAGCTGCAGCCGGGGAGGGTCTTCGGCGCTTACGGAGTACGACATGGGACAGAACAACCAGAACGACCGCAACCAGCAGAACCAGCATAACGAGCAGGAAGAGAACCAGCGCAATCAGCAGAATCAGCAGAATCAGCAGAACGAGCGCAACGACCAGAACCAGCAGAACCAGCAGAACCAGCAGGACCAGCAGGACCAGCAGGACCAGCGCAACGAGCGCGATGATCAGAACGAGCGCAATCAGCGCAATCAGCGCTGACGCCATCAGGGGCGAGCCGGAAGGCTCGCCCCTTCACCTTGT
>NZ_JBHFHW010000041.1:12941-47889 GCF_057333975.1 Stenotrophomonas sp. AGC87 | reverse complement strand
CCCCCCCCCCCTTCACCTTGTCGTCGAGGCATTTCGTGGACTTCTCGATCGATTCCCTGTTTGAGCACACCAAGGTGCTCTCGCTGTCTTCCCACACCGCGTCTGCCGGCCTTGTGTATGTGACCTCCCAGCCGATGGCCGGCGATGACGCGTACCGGTCCTCTCTGTGGTTCACGCCGTCGCCCGCTGCCTCGGCGCCCAGGATGCTTGCCACCACGGGCGGCGTGGGGTCGCCACAGCTCCGTGCGGACGGCAGGATGATTGCCTTTCTCAGCAAGCGGGGCGGGGCCCGGAAGCGACTGCCGCACGTACTGGCCACCGACGGTGGTGAGGCGCGCGCGGCCGGCAATGCGAAGGAGCTGAACGTTTCATCGTTGCTGCAATGGCATCCGGACGGGCGTCATCTGCTTGCGCTGGTGCGCCTTCCATACGCCGAGGACAGCGGCGACGACGTGGCACATCCAGCGCGACCGAACGTCATAACCCACGTCCCCTACAAGCGGGATGGGGCCGGATTCACCGTAGGCGCGCGCGCGCATCTGTTCTGCCTGGACATGGAGGGCAGCGAACCGCCGCACCCGCTGACATCGGGTGACATCGACGTGCGGGCCGGCGCGTGGTCGCCCGACGGCACGTGCCTGGCGTACACCGCAACCGCGTCCGGGTGCACCCGTCACCGCATCAACCTCTGGATGCTCGGCCCGGATGGCGTGCGGCAGCAGATAACCAACCGTTTCTCCACGATGAGCGGCCTGTGCTGGTCCCCCGATGGCCGCCAGCTTGCGTTCGCCGCCAACACGGTCGACGGGGATTCGGCGTCCTATCTGTATTGCTGGAGCCAGGCCGACGGCGTGCAGGGGCCCTTGATCGCAGACAGCCTGGAGGGCGCGCAGATCGTCTGGCGACCCGACGGCCGGGCAGTGGCGTGCGTCATCAGCCGGTGTGGACTGTTTGAGGTCGCGGTCATTGATGTGGCCGACCGCAGCCACTCTCTGTTGCCCAACCACGACAGCCAGGTATCCCACCTGGGCGCCTGCGGCGATGCACTGGTGCTGGTGGCTGCCAGCTACACCTGCCTGGAAGAGGTGTATCTGAGCGCATGGGACCGCGATTCGCGCCGCCGCAAAGTGACCGCGCTCAACGCCGGGCTCTCTGCGCGCCTGCCCGTCACCTGCGCTCGCCGGTCCTTCAAGGTGCCCGATGGACGCGGCGCCACCGAGCAAGTGGACGCATGGCTGCTCGCGCCGAAGGCCAGGCGCGGCGACCCGCCACCTCCGCTTCTGGTAGATATGCATGGCGGCCCGCACAGCGTTGCCTTGATGGATTTTGCGGCCCATGTGTACCTTTACGCCGCCGTGGCCCGGGGCTGGATGGTGCTGGCGCCAAACCCGGTAGGATCGAACGGATACGGGCAGGAGTTCGAGAAGCGGCTGATCGGGCGCTGGGGCGAACTGGACCTGCCGCAGGTGCAGGCCATGGTGGCCGAATTGCAGGCGGATGGAACAGCGGGCACTCCCGTCGCCTGCGCGGGGAAGTCCTACGGTGGCTTTCTGAGCGCGTGGGCGATCGGCCGCAGCACCACCTTTGCGGGCGCGGTGATCAGCGCCCCCGTGGCCAACATGCTCTCGCATGCCGGCACGTCCGACTCGGGCTACTACGTAACACCGTATGCCATGGGGGCAGAAGCCGAGGAGAACCCGAAGCGCTACCAGGCGTTGTCCCCGGTCGCGACTATAGGTAATGCGAGTGGGCCTGTTCTACTATTGAACGGCGCCGATGACCAGCGGTGCCCGGCTGGTCAGTGCGAGGAACTGATGACGCGGGTTGCGCGCTTGGGGCGGGTATCGGCCACCCTGGTGATCTATCCGGGGGGTAGCCATTCGCTGGCCGCCGCGGGTCGCCCGTCGCATCGATGCGACTACCACCGGCGCATCGCAGACTTCCTGGACAGCCTGCGCTGAGCTCGTTCATTGCTCCAACGGTGGGGCCACGATCCGCACCAGACGATCCGTGCCTGTGCGCGCGTCGTCGTTGCGGCTTCGGCTGAAGCCGGTCCAGTCGCCCCGGCACACAAAACGCAGGTCCGCTTCGCCCGCGGGTACCAGCCGCATGGACCAGTACGGGAAGCGGCGCCCGCTGATCTGGCCCTGACCGAGTTCCATCATTTCGCAATGACTGGTGGAATCCAGGATTCTCGAATAGACCTTCCACAACGCGTCTTCCGGGCCCTCGATGTACTGCAGGAACCGGCTGCCATCGAACAGCAGCACGCCAGTGACATCAACCTCCAGATTGAAGCGCTCGGCGTCGCGCGTCAGAGCGTCGACGCGCTCGATACTCAGGCCGGATATTGCTTGACTTGCATACGCCAACGCACGGATCGGCAAAACGGTGGCTCCCTCATTTCCTGGCTCAAATTTACCTTGCAGCGGCGTAAGAAATTGTCGTCGGCTGAAGCACTTTCTGAATGGGTCAGGACGTTAATCTCATTTCGTGAGGCGCGGCACAGTTCGGGGACGGGCCACCTGCACGCTGCCCTGAAGTCCCCTACAACATACTGAAGCCAAGCCAAGCCAAGCCAAGCCAAGCACGAACCTATGCAGATCAACGATCCCATCTGTCGTGATGTAGTCGTTATTGGAGCCTCCGCCGGCGCAATGCCGGTGTTGACCCGGCTGTCGGCCACGTTGCCTGCCGATTTTCCGGCCATCCTGCTTGTCCGGCATATCGGACGTCACGCCAGCGTGCTGCCCGACCTGCTCGCCGGACCCGGAAAGATGCGCGCTCGCCATGCGGCCACGGGAGACGCAATCGTCGCAGGAACCATCCTGATAGCGCCTCCCGATCAGCACATGCTGGTGGCCGACGGCGCTATCCGATTGACCCGGGGGGCAAAGGAGAACCTGGCACGCCCGGCGATTGACCCGCTGTTCCGCTCGGCGGCGGCCTGTTTCGGCCCCCGCGTTGTGGGCGTGGTGTTGAGTGGTCACCTCGACGATGGCACCGCCGGGTTGCAGGCCATCAAGGCGTGTGGTGGGCTTGCCGTCGTCCAGGATCCCGCGGACGCGCAGGAACCGAGCATGCCCCGCAGCGCGTTGCGCCATGTCGCGGTGGACTGGACCACCACGGGCGAAGAACTGGCGGCCGTCCTGCAGCACGCGGTCCGCCAACCGATTGTTTCCGCGCCCGCGGTCCCCGCCGCTGTGCGTCATGAGAACGACCTGATCATGGACATTGGCGACGACATGGGCCGACTGGACGCCATCGGCAGCACGACCAAGGTGAGTTGTCCGGCATGTGGTGGTGTGCTGTGGGGCATAGCCAACAGTGCCCCGCCGCGCTTCCGGTGCCATACCGGACACTCATTCACCTTGGACACGCTGAACCAGACGCAGGCCGCGCACACCGACGACACCCTGTGGCGCGCTCTGCGATCGCTGCAGGAGCGTCAGCAGGTGGTCCGGATGCTGATCGACCTGCACGGCGAGATGGGCGAGGACGGGGCTGGCCGTAGGCGGGATGAGCAGCGCATCACTACGGGTATCGAACAGTTGCGTGCACTGATCGACATCGGCGTCGCGTGACGCCTGGGACCTGGGCGAATATCCTCGATACAGCGCGCGTAACGCGCTTCACCTTGATGCACCCGGGGTTGATGTCAGCGGGAAAGATACGTTGCCAGCCGCAGCACCTTCGCGGCCTTTGCGTCCTGAAGCAGTCTCAGCGCGGTGGTCTTGTGGGCACCCTTTCCCGCTACCGCCTCACGGATCACGACGGTGTCGTATTCGCGGGCGTTGCTGTCGAAGCAGGTGGCCGCCACGCAGCTTTCGGCGGTCATGCCGCACACCACCAGTTCATTCACCCCCAGCTTGGCCAGCAGCACCGTCAACGGCGTGGCCAGGAACGCAGAGTGCTTTGGCTTGAGGACGAAGTAGTCGCCCGGTACGGGCGCCAACGCTTTGGCAATTGCCGATGACGCACCGTCCGTGGCCAGGCAGGCGGCCACCAACTCCCTGAAGTCCATCTGCCAGTTGGCGAAGTTGTCGTTGGCGTGGATCACCGGCAGGCCACGCTGGCGAAAGTGCCGGGCCAACCGCGCGATCTGCCGCGCGGCACGGAGCGCGTCCGGCTTCACCTGATCGGCGTCAGGAAAGTCGAACAAGGTGAACATGTCGATGATCAACAGCGCGGGGGACGGCGTGCTCATCGGCGCTGAGCGGTCCGTCAGTCACCGGTCTGGCTGTGGGGCGCAGCCAGCGGCTTGGATTGAGGAGAGTCTTTCTGGCGCAGGAAGATGGTCAGGATCACCAGCGACAGCACGGCCAGGAATTCGCTCTGCCAGTTCTGGAAGGACTCGAACCAGAAGCTGCTGCTCCACAGGTGCTCCCAGCAGGTGGGCGGAGGCAGGCCGCGTGTCACCTGCTCATCCACCTCGGCCCGCCAGCTGCCAGCAAGGTGCAGGACGAAACTCATCAGGAACAACAGGCCGAAGGCGATGGCAAGGGAGTGGCCATACAGCACTTTCCAGACGCCCCCTTTGCGCACCGCCCACGGCACCGGACCGGGTTCTATCCGCTCCTGTTCCTGCGCATGCGACAACGGCCGCGATTCGGCCGACCCCTTCTGACGAAGGCTCACCGTAAGCAGAACATACATGCCCATCTGCAGGAATTCGCTTTCCCAGTTTTCGAAGGTCGCACTCATGAAGTGCCCGCTGTGCAGGTACTCCCACAGGTCCACGCCGGCCCGATGGGTTTCGGCAAGCTCTTCATTGTGGGCCAGGAAGCCCGTCCAGATCTGCCCGCCCAGGAAACAGAGCAGCAGACCGAACAGTACGATGGAGAGGCCGTTTCGTTTCCACATGAGATGCACCCTGGCGTGCGTGGGCTGGAGAGGATCGTCGTCGTCGTCCGGGACGGGTAAGTGAGCGGCACGGTCAGGTGCCGCTCAGGGTCATCCATCCCTATCCGGTGCTTTGCAACAGGTGCCGGCCTGACCAAAGTTGGGCTGGGTCCGGCCGTCGCGTTGGGCCGTGCCATCGGGCTCACCTTCCCCAGCCTTGCCCCCTTTGCCGTGGCCATGCTGGTTATAGCCTGCGTTCTCTGCTGCACGCTCACCGCTGCCGTCCTGCTCATCTTCGGGTGAGGGCGGTTTGGCGGGAATGAAGGGCGATATCGGGTCACTCGCCGGAAAGGTCTCCTCCAACGCCTCGTCGTGATTGCGTCGGGTACTCGCCTCGCGGTCCTCTCGCTCGCCAGCCGTCTCGGTCTTTTCTGCTTCGCCCGGCAGCGGCGGGTCCTTCTGGTCGCGTCGCATGTGTGTTTCCTCGCGGTCGGCTCAGGCGGCCGCTGCTTCGGCGTTGCCGCCGGACTTGGCCAGCATGGTCAGCTTCTCGTCGGTCGCCTTCTCTTCTTCCAGGGTTTCCAGCAGCAATGGCAGGGCATCCTTGTAGCCCAGTTGCTTGGCCAGCGCGGCAATCGTGCCGTAAGACGCAATTTCGTAGTGCTCCACTTTCTGCGCGCCACCGATCAACGCGGCATCACGCACGGGGCCCTTCTCAATGCCATCAATGACCTCCTTGCCTTCTTCCACCAGGCCTTCCATCGCTGCGCATTTGATGCGCTTGAGGCGAATGCCCAGTACGTCCACCACGCGATCGATCCGCTCGATCTGCCCCTGGGTCTCCTCAAGATGCGTCTCAAACGCGGCGGCCAGGTCGGGGTTGGTGGACGCGCGCGCCAGCCTCGGCAGCGCCTTGGTCAACTGCTTTTCTGCGCTGTAGATGTCCGACAGCTCATGGATGAACAGGTCTTCGGCGGTCTTGATAGCCATTGCAATCTCCACAGTGGTTGGGGATGAACGATCAGCATGCGAGCGTCGGCGTTGGTCTGGCGCGCATGCAGGGTGAAACCTGGGTTTACACGTCAGCGAGCTGGTCCGTCTGGCCGGGCGGGGCGGGCATGCAGGCATCCTTCTTGGCCTTGAGCTGGGCGGCGGTGCTGGCCAGCGCTTCATAGCGCCGGCGGATTTCCTCCAGGCGCTCCTGGTCCATTTCTTCAAGATTCAAGAGTTCGTCGTTGGCATTGCTGGTCGCCCGGATCAGCTCGTCCAGCTTGATATGGAGGGCGGCAGTGTCGGCATTCTGGGTATGCTGGATGAGGAACACCATCAGGAACGTCACGATGGTGGTGCCGGTATTGATGACCAGCTGCCAGGTGTCGTTGAACTTGAACAACGGGCCGGTGCCGGCCCATACGATCACCACGCCCAGCGCGGCCACGAATGCACCCAGCGACCCGGACGCCTTGGACACTACGCATGCCACCCGGTTGAAAAAATGGCTTCCCACTGACACGACTCACCTGCAACGAATTGATGGGTCGAGCCTAGGAAGGCTGATGTCTGCGTGTCGTCACGCAGGCGCGAAGGGCTGCGTGAAAGGCGCGTTGGCGATCCGTCAATTGCCACATCGCACACGCCTTCTTGCTGTCCGGCTCACCCGCGCCTCGCGTCATAATGACAGCGGCGGTCGGATGCTCTTCGGACACCTTCTCATGCGGAGATCGAGATGAGCGACGACAGGAAGAATACCGGTGCGCCGGACCGCGACAGGATCAATCTCAACGAAGACTACGAGGTGCAGTACTGGGTGCAGACCTTGGGCATTACCCGCGACGAGCTGAAGGCCGCCGTGGAGGCCGTGGGGCCGACCGCCAACGCGGTCCGCGAGCACCTGCGCAAGTGACGGGCCCAGCGACGTGTCGCTGACCGAGTACCGGCGCAAGCGCAGCTTCGACAAAACGCGTGAGCCTGAGCCGGGCAAGCACCTGCCCGCCGGGCAACGCGCCATCTTCGTGGTGCAGCTGCATCATGCCAGCCGACGCCATTACGATTTCCGGCTGCAGGTCGGCGATGCGTTGAAGAGCTGGGCCGTGCCGAAAGGTCCGAGCTACAACCCCAGGGTGAAGCGCATGGCAGTGGAGGTCGAAGACCATCCACTGGACTATGCCGGGTTTGAAGGCGAGATTCCCAAGGGTGAATACGGTGGCGGGCACGTGGCGCAGTTCGACCACGGCGTGTGGTCCACGCGCGGCGACGCGGAGGCGCAGCTGGCCAAAGGCCACCTGCGGTTCGAGTTGTTCGGCTCAAAGCTCAAGGGTGGCTGGCACCTGGTACGGTCAGGCAAGCCGGCGCGGCAGCCGCAATGGCTGTTGTTCAAAGACGAGGACGCCTACGTCAGTGACGTTGAAGCCGATGATCTGTTGGGCGACGTGGCGGCGGCGCCCGCGGACGACCTCAAGCGCGCGGGAGGCGGCAAGATCGCAAAGCGGCGCCTGACGACAGTACCGGTGGCAGCCCGCAAGCGGCGGGTGGACTGGGCCAGGAAAGCACTGCGGCTGAACAAGGCCCGGAAGGCCGCCGCGCCTACCGGGCCGTTCCAGCCCCAGCTGGCCAAACTCGGTGAAAGCCCTCCGAAGGGCGGGCAGTGGGTGCATGAGATCAAATGGGACGGCTACCGGATTCTTGCCACGGTGGCAGAGTACGAGGTGCGGCTGTGGTCTCGCAACGCGCTGGAGTGGACCGGAAAGCTGCCGGAAATACACGATGCCATAGCGGCGCTGGGCCTGAGATCGGCCGCGCTCGACGGCGAGTTGATCGCCGGGCGCGGCACGAAAGAGGATTTCAATCTGCTGCAGGCAACCCTTTCCGGCGAGCGGCAGGGTGCGTTGTCCTACGCCCTGTTCGACCTGCTGCACATCAACGGCGTGGACATCAGCGAGGCCACCTTGCTTGAGCGCAAGGCACTGCTGGAAGAAGTCCTGAAGGAGGCGCCTGCTCATCTCGCATTGAGCTCGCATATCGCCGGCGATGGCGAGGCCGCCTATCGCCTGGCAGGGGAACAGCATTTCGAAGGCATCATTTCCAAGCGCGCCGATCAGGGCTATCACGGCGGGCGAAGCGACGACTGGCGCAAGACCAAACAGCTGGCCAGTGACGAGTTCGCGGTGGTGGGGTACACCGCGCCAAAGGGCGGCCGCAGCGGCTTCGGCTCGCTGTTGCTGGCCAGGCCCGACCCGGACCACGGCTGGTTGTACGCAGGGCGGGTCGGCTCGGGCTTTTCACACGCGTTGCTCGCCGAGCTGAGTGCGCTGATCGGCTCGGCAGGTGGCAGGACGCCCACGGCGCACGTGCCCACCACCGAGACGGACCTGCGTACGGCCGTCTGGTTCGAACCGCGGTTCGTGGTGGAGGTGTTCTACCGTGGTATCGGTGGCCAGCAGCTGCTGCGGCAGGCGTCGTTGAAGGCGGTGCGCCCCGACAAGGACGTCGCCGACCTGGCCAGTACCGATCACGCTGCCGTTCCCACGCCCAGCAGCGGTGCGCCGCGATCGGGCAGGGCAGCGAAAGGGCGTCCGGCGCGCGCCACCGTTCCCGCGCCGCCGCGCACGCCGCCGGCCCTGTCCAGTCCGTCCAAAGTGATCTTTCCGGACATCAAGGCCACCAAGCAGGATGTGTGGAACTACTACAGCGCGGTGATGGACCATCTACTGCCGGAGGTGATCGGGCGACCGCTGTCGGTCATCCGATGTCCGGCGGGCACGGGCAGGCCCTGTTTCTTCCAGAAGCACCATACCGCCGGACTGTCCATGGTCAGCTCCGTGCGGCTGAAGGAAGACACGGGCGTCAATGCCCACTACCTGGTGGTGGAAGACGCCGCCAGCCTGCTGGAACTGGTGCAGTTCAATGCAGTGGAGTTCCATCCGTGGGGCAGCCGTGCGGCCACGCCCGAACGCGCTGACCGCGTGGTGTTCGACCTGGACCCGGGTCCGGATGTGCCGTTCGCGGAGGTCAAGAAGGCGGCCACCGATATCCGCAGGCTGCTGCGGCAGCTGGAGCTGGAGTCTTTCCTGCGGGTGTCCGGTGGCAAAGGGCTGCATGTGGTGGTGCCCTTGAACCCGGGGTGCGACTGGGACCTGACCAAGCGCTTCGCGCACGGCTTCGCCGATGCGCTGGCCACTGCCGAGCCGGACCGGTTTCTGGCCACCTCCAGCAAGCGCCTGCGCAACCGCCGCATTTTCGTCGATTACCTGCGTAACGGCCGTGGCGCCACTGCGGTAGCCTCCTATTCGCTACGGGGCAGGCCAGGTGCGCCGGTGGCGCTGCCGATTGCATGGAGCGAGCTGCCGAAGTTGAAACGCGCCGACAGCTTCACCCTGCACGACGTGCCGGCGCGGCTGAAACGACGTCGCAAGGACCCATGGGCGGGCATCGACAGCCTGCAACAGAATCTGGCCCGGTGGGCGCAGGACGACTGACCTGCACCGGGCATGGCAATGACTATCGGGAGAATGACCATGCGCCACACCCTCTTCAGTGCCACCGCCGCACTCGCTTTGGTCGCCTGTGGAGGCGGCGATACCGACTCCAGCGTGCAGGCGCCGGGCGCGGACGCCAAACCCACCACCCAGGTGCTGGAGGCGGGCGCGGCGGTGCTGCAGGACCGGCCGCCGATCGAGGCGATCAACGCCTACCTGGACGGCTTCCATTTCTACAACGGTCACATGAAGGCGCAGATGGAGGCGCATCACTACTGCGCGATCCTCAATGAGGAGGTCATCCAATGCACGATCTACGATGGCAATGTGCGCGATGCCAAGCTGATGGGGGTGGAGTACATCATCAGCGCCGCGTTGTTCGCGGCGCTGCCCGAGCAGGAAAAAGCGCTCTGGCACAGCCACGTGCATGAGGTGAAGTCCGGGCAGCTGCTCGCACCTGGCATTCCCGAGCTGGCCGAACACGCGCTCATGCAGAAGCTGGTCGGCACCTACGGCAAGACGTGGCATACCTGGCATACCGACCTGGACAAGGACCTGCCGCGCGGAATGCCGCAGCTGATGATGGGCTTCACTGCCGACGGCCAGGCCGATCCGGCCATGGTGGCCGCGCGGGACAAGCGATTGGGCATTGACAGCCAACAGCGCAAGGCACGTCGGGCAGACATATCGGCGCCGCCCGTCGCGCCCGGTGCCGATGCCTGGCAGAACGGCCGCGTCGTCCAGATCAATGACAGTATCGGGCACGCACACCCGCGTTCGGAGGGCAGCGGAGAGGCGGCGGCGCCCGGCAGCAACGCAACCTCGCAGCGCGACGCCGACACCCTGCGCTGAGCGGGCAGGGGGCCGCAGGTGTCATCCCGCATTGTCACGCGTTGCTCGCGCGCCATTCTCAGGGGCTTGATCGGTGCCAACGGATGCTTTACTCCAGCCAAAATTTCGGGGGCGTTCCTGATGAAGAGATTCTCACTAGGTGCTGCGCTGCTGTGTGCGCTGGTCGGCCCGGCCTGGGCACAACAAGGCGACGGAACCGACGCCCCGGCGCGGGTAAACACCTTCAAGCCTGCCAAGGTCGAGGCAACCGCCACGCGCCTGGCGGCGCTGAAGGTGCCGGCCGGCTTCAAGGTCACCGTTCTGGCCCGCGACCTGCAGAACCTGCGCATGCTGGTGGTGGCGCCGAACGGGAATATCTATGCCTCGCGGCGTGAGCAGGGCGATGTGCTGCTGCTCAAGGATGCCAAAGAGGACGGCGTGCTGGACCAGCTACCCCAGACGGTGGCGCACCGGCCCGGCGTGCACGGCCTGGCCATCAACGCCGATCAGCTTTACATGGCCACCGCGACCGAGGTATTCCGCGCGCCGATCCGGCCGGATGGAACGTTGGGTGCGGTCGAGCGGATCATCAACGATCTGCCCGACGGCGGCCAGCATCCCAACCGTACTCTGGCCTTCGGCCCGGATGGCATGCTGTACATCAGCGTGGGTTCCTCGTGCAATGCGTGCAACGAGACCAACCCCGAGCATGCCACACTGCTGCGGGCCTCCCCGGACGGCAAGACCCGGACCATCTTCGCCAGTGGCCTGCGCAACATGCTGGGGTTTGCCTGGGATCCTGCCACGGGCGAGTTGTGGGGCATGGACCACGGCATCGACTTCCTCGGCGACGACGTGCAGCCGGAAGAACTCAATCACATCGTCAGGGGCCGGCAGTATGGGTGGCCGCACATCTGGGGCAGGGATGGCCAGAATCCGCAGAGCACGCCACCGGGCGGGATCAGCAAGGCGCAGTGGGCGGCCATGAGCGCGCCGATGGTGTCTGGCTACACGGCGCATGCTGCACCGATGCAGATGCTGTTCTACACCGGCAGCCAGTTCCCCGCCGACTACCACGGCGACGCATTCGTGACGATGCGGGGTTCCTGGAATCGCAAGCCAGCCTCGGGTTATGAGGTGGTGCGGATCCGTTTCCGGAACGGCCAACCGATCGCGTTCGATCCGTTCCTGACCGGCTTCCTGGTTGACGGCGGGCAGGCGCACATTGCTCGACCGGTGGGCCTGGCGCTGAGCCGGGGCGGCGCACTGCTGGTCGGCGACGACGCCAACGGCGCGTTGTATCGGGTGGCCTACACCGGCCCCAGCGGCACCGCAGCAGCGCCGGTTGCCGTGCCGGTGGGCCCGTTGCAGAAGCAGCTCTCCCAGGGCAACAACGTACCGCTGGCGCTGGAGCGCACGCCCAACGTGGCGACGCTCCGCGTGCGATCGCCGGCCTTTGCCGATGGGCAGCCGCTGCCATCACGCTTCAGTGCCTACCACGAGGGTGTGTCGCCGCCGCTTGAATGGGATCCCGTGCCCGGTGCAGTGTCCTACGTGGTGATTGCCGAGGACCCGGACGCGGCGGCGATCAAACCATTCGTGCACTGGGTGGCCTGGAACATCCCTGGCACGGTGACCCGGCTGCCCGAAGGGCTGCAGAAACTACCGCGTCTCACCGAACCGGCAGGGCTGCTGCAGGGCGCCACCAGCCGGGGCGCGCCGGGCTATTACGGCCCCCGGCCGCCGGTGGGCGACCCACCGCACCACTATCATTTCCAGGTGCTCGCATTGGATACCACGCTCGCGGTGGATCCGGGTGCAAGCCGCGACGAGGTGCTCAAGGCGGCGCAACGGCACATCCGGGCGAAGGGAAGCCTGGTGGGAACCTACCAGCAGACGGACGCACCGCTGAAGTAGCGGGGCGTTTGGTGTGTCAGCATCCATGGAGCGAACCGCGCAGGACGGTGGCCAGCGCGGCGTTCAATGCCAGTGGCGCATCATGCGCTGGAAGAACAGCGAATTGGGCACCTTCAAGAGGCAGTTTTTCGAGGCGGGGTTGCTGTCCTGCAAGGTGGTGTAGATCAGGTTGATATCCACCACCCGGCCACAGATGCCGGGTTTGTCGGCACTGTCGATCACCTCGATCTGGTCATACAGGCGGAACGGTTTGGTCGCGAAGATCAGGAAGGAGCAAAAGATGTTGGAGAGTACGCTCCAGGCAGCGAAAAACGCGACCGCGCCCACGGCGGCAAATCCCGTCAATGCGCTCCACAGCACCCGCGCCGACACGCCCAGCCGCTCCAGCGCAAGCAGCAACGCGGCGGCGTAGATCAACGTCGCGGCGATCCGCCGCGCGCCCACCGCGAACGCGGGCGGGAACTCGTAGCGGCTGGCCATCGTGCGGGCCGTGGCTGCGATGGAACGGACCAGCAGCCAGGCGATCATCCCAATCAGCAGCAACTCGCCGATCGGGACGACCACGTCCAGCCATTCGTCCAGCCAGGTTGGCAACGCGGACCGTGCTGCGCGCCAACGGTCCATCACAGCGTCACGGCGCCGCCGGACACGGTGAGCAGCGCGCCGGAGGTGTAACTGGCGCCTCCGGCGGCCAGCATCACGTAAGCCGATGCCAGCTCGGCGGGCTGCCCCGGGCGCCCGAAGGGGGTCTGCGAGCCGAAGTTTTCCACTTCCTCGGCGGCCATGCCGGCGGGAATGAACGGCGTCCAGATCGGTCCTGGCAGGACCGCGTTGACCCGGATGTGCTTGTCTGCCAGCAATCCGGCCAGGCCGATGGTGAGGTTGGCCACGGCGCCCTTGGTGGCCGAGTAGGGCAGGATGTTCGGGGTGGGCTTCTTGGAGTTGACCGATGCGGTATTGATGACGTTGCCACCGTTCTGCAGGTGGGGGACGGCCAGCCGCACCAGGTTGAACACGGCATGGACGTTGGTGTCGAACGTGCGCTTCCATTCCTCCAGGGTTATTTCGTCGAAGCTCTCGAAATATCGCTGGTAGGCGGCGTTGTTGACCAGCACATCCAGCCCGCCGAGGTCTTCCGCCACGCGCGCGATCAGCTGCTCGGCCTGTGCCGGGTCGCTGATGTCACACGGTATGAGCAGCGCCTTGCGGCCGGCCTGTTCGACAAGGCTGCCGATGCGCTCGGCATCGTCCTGCTCGGTGGGCAGATAGGCGATGGCCACGTCGGCACCTTCACGCGCGAAGGCGATGGCCACTGCAGCGCCGATGCCGCTGTCGCCACCGGTGATCAGCGCCCGCTTGCCGTCGAGCAGGCCATGGCCCTGATAGCTCTCTTCGCCGTGGTCCGGCGTGGGCTCCATGGGCCCGGTCTTCCCGGGAAAGCCCTGTTGCTGCGGTTTGAATGGTGGGCGGGGGTAGTCAGGAATGGCCATCGCGATCTCCGATCCAGTGAAAGGGAGTACCGATGCTGCGCGCGTGCCTGTAAATGGTTCGCCGATGTGGCGTCAGCATGGCGTCATAGCGGGTGAGCAATCGTCGTCATCAGGGCGTTCTCCGCCTGCCGCGAATCCAGGCGGGTGTGCTGCACGATGATGGGCTGATTGGAATGAATGAGCGTGGCGAACGGTGTTTCGCGCGGTACCTGCATCGGATCGTCGAGGTCATTGAAGCGCACGTGCCGTGTGCGTCGCGCGGGTACCTGGACCAGGTAAGGCCCGACAGGCTCACGATCCTCGAAGAACAGCAGCAGTTCCACCACGGCAGGCAGATCGCCGGGGTTGAGGATGCAGCATGTTTCGTGGCTTTCCAGCGCCGGCGCCGGGCCATTGCTCCAGCCCGGAATATAGCCTTCGGCGATGGCCCAGCGGCGATGCCCGTTGCATTCTGTTGTCATGTTCATGACGCCGTTTTAAATCGGGCTCTGTTGCAATGGTGTCAAATCAACAGGAGCGCGCCGTGATCGGTTTTCATGCTTCGCACGAACAATTCGCGCCGGCCACGTTGCTTGCGCTTGCACGGCGTGCCGTGGACAGCGGCTTCGACGCGGTGATGTGCTCGGACCACTTCCACCCGTGGGCCCGCCAGCAGGGGCAGTCGGGCCAGGCGTGGGCGTGGGCAGGGGCGCTGCTTGGCCAGGGGCCGGTGTCGCTGGGCATGGTCACCTGTCCTTTCGAGCGTTACCACCCGGCGGTGGTGGCCCAGGCGATCGCCACGCTGGAACAGTTCGCGCCCACCCTGGTATGGCTTGCGGTGGGCAGCGGCGAAGCCCTCAATGAAGCCATCACGGGTGCGCCGTGGCCGGCCAAGGGGAAACGCAACGCGCGCTTGAAAGCCTCTGCCGATGTGATCCGGTCCCTGTGGGCGGGCGAGAAGGTCAATCGCGACGGTGAGGTGCGGGTGCGCGATGCGCAGCTGTACAGCCGCCCGGCGACGCCGATACCGCTGCTGGGTGCCGCGCTGACGCCGGAAACGGCGTACTGGCTGGGCGGCTGGGCTGACGGCATGATCACCACCAGCATGCCGATGGACGCGTTGCGCGCAGTGGTTCGCGCCTTCGAAGCCGGCGGTGGCACCGGCAAGCCCCTTTACCTGCAGGTTAAACTCTCCTACGCACGCAGCCATGAGGCCGCGCTGGCCGGGGCGCGTGAGCAATGGCGGCAGAACGTGCTCAGCGCCGCCCAGAGCGAAACCCTTACCCAGCCAGAAGCCTACGAAGAACTGGGTAAACAGGTAACCGATGCCCAGCTTGCAGAGCGGGTGATCATCTCGCACGATCCCGGTGTGCATCGCGCGCACCTGCAGGCCTATCTGGACATGGGCTTCCAGCGGCTGTACCTGCACAACGTCAACCTGGAGCAGGAACGCTTCATCGACGACTTCGCCTCGCAGGTGCTCCCCGGGCTTCAGGAGTCGCCGTTGTCCAGCAGCAGCCAGGCATAGCCGTAGTTCCGCAGTATCACCTCGTTGCCCTGAAGGTCGGCATTGCGCACCACTATGGGTCGCAGAACCCCGTCGACGTCCAACGCGATGCGGTGGTCTGCGCGCCCCAGGTTGACCAGCGTGACCAGGGCGCTGTCGCCAGTACGGAAACGCAGGCCAAGCACCGCCGGTGGCATGCCATCCATCGGCTCGGCCTGCTGCTCCAGCCACGGCAGCGAACGTCGTGCCTGCAACAGTTCACGCACCCGGCAGAGCAACGAATCGGGGTCGCTCCGCTGTGAGTGCACAGTGACCCGGTCGCCGGCCCAGCCCCGGGTGTAGCTGGCCAGCGGCGCCCGCCACGGCGGTGCGGGGCCGTCGCTGAAACCGGCCTGGGGACCGGGCGACCACTGCATCGGCACCCGCACCGCGTCGCGCTCGGGCAGGTCAAGGTCATCGCCAAGCCCGATCTCATCGCCGTAGCGCAACACCGGGACCTGGCCCAGCGACATCAGCACCGCATGGGCCATGGCCAGCGCGTCCACGTCATGGCCGAACATGGGCGCCAGGCGTCGGCGGATACCGCGGCCGTAGATGCGCATGCCGGGCTCAGGGGCGAAGCGGTCCATCACGCTGGCCCGTTCGGCCGGGCTGAGCTGTTCCAGGTCCAGCTCGTCGTTGTTGCGCAGCCAAGCCAGTCGCGCCCGCGCCGGAGCGTCATCGTCGTACTCGGCAAGCGTTGTCGTGATCGCGCGGGCATCTTCCCGGGCGAACGCAAGGAAGAGGTGGTTGTTGAGGTGGAAGTCGAGCAGGTGCGACAGGCGTCGACCCTGGCACAGGTAGTCGCCGTACTGGTCGGCTGGCACGTCCGCCTCGCCGATCAGTATCGGTGCATCGTGGCGGGTGAGCGCCTGCGCCCGGATCTGTTCCAGCAACCAGCGTCCTTCGTCGCGCGGGTCGGCCAGCGCGGCCCGTTCCACCATGTAGGGCACTGCATCGATGCGGAAGCCGGCCACCCCGCGGTCCAGCCAGAAGGCAATGATGCGGCCCATCTCCTCCCGCACCGCGGCATTGGCCAGTTCAAGATCCGGCTCGTGGCGGTAGAAGCGGTGCTGGTAGAAGCGCGCGGCGTCGGCATCCCAGCTCCAGACCGATGCTTCCATGGGCGGGAACATCGGCGATGGACCGTCCGGTGGCGGCTGCTTCGCCCAGATGTAGCGCGCCGACATGTCCGCATCGCCGCTGCGTGCCTGGATGAACCAGGGGTGCTGGTCCGAGGTGTGCTGCATGACCAGTTCCACGATGACGCTCATGCCACGCGCCGCAGCTTCCCGCACAAGCGTGTCGAAGCTGCTGAAGTCGCCGATGCGCGGGTCCAGCGCGCAATGGTCGATCACATCGTAGCCCCCGTCGCGTCCGCCATTGCGGTACGTGGGCAGCAGCCACAGGTGGGTGATGCCCAGCCAGTGCAGGTAATCCAGTTTTTCGGTGACACCCCCCAAGGTGCCCCAGCCGTTGCCGTCGCCATCGCGGAACAGGGCGACATCGAGTTGGTAGAGTGCCGTTGAATGCGGGGCCATCGCGCTGTCCATTGTCAGGAGCGTTCAGGGTGCGCGTCGCAGCGTTGTGGTGGCGTGCGCCGGATGTGTGCGGCACTTCCACGATCTTCAACGTGCCCTATGGCGGCTCCGCCAGCAACGCCGGAATTCGAGCAGCGCCGGCAACACGGTCAACAGCAGGGCAGGGATCAGCGCGAACATCCATGTGCCGGTGGTGGCCGAATCCGGGCCGAGGCTGACCCCCTCGTCAGATGGCGCAGGGGTCGCTGACAGCAACGGCCAGCCGATTGCCCCCAATGCGACCCACGGTGCGATGTCCAGGATGCTGTGCACGTGTTGTTCGAGCGGAACGATGGTACGCACCGGGAAGGCCGCGCGTGTGTCCCAATAGCCGGCCAAGGCATGCAGGCACACGATGGCCAGCAGCACCAACCACAGCGCGGGGGTGGCCGCAAACAGCAGCCACAACAGGGTGCCCGTGCCCAACAGCCCGATCTGCACCAGATGCAGCGATGACTCGCGCAGGCCCGACGTGACGTCGATGGCGCTGCGCCGATGCAGGATGAAGTCGCCGGTCCCGGCGAGCAGCCAGAGCAGATACAGTCCATGCCAGAGGGTCATGTGCCGTGTCTCAATGCCGGGTGCAGATCGCGCTCACCATCTCCCACAGCGCCGAGGGAACGAAGGGCTTGCAGCAGACCGGATGGTCACGGAAGCGCGCATCGATGGAGGCGGCGTCGTAGCCGGTGGTGAACAGGAACGGGATGTTCGATGCGACCAGCTGGTCGGCCAACGGATACGAGGTCTCGCTGCGCAGGTTCACGTCGAGCACCACGGCGTCGATGTCGCCGTCGTGCTCGCTCACGTAGCGCTGCGCCTCGGCGAGCTTGCCGGTGATGCCCAGTACCTGCGCCCCCGCAGACTCGAGGAAATCGGACACGCTCATCGCCAGCAGGTAATTGTCCTCGACGACATACACCCTGCAACCGGCCAGAATGCCGTTGTTCATTTCATCCTCCCGCCTGGCGGCCCCCCCCGGTCCGCCGATAGCTGTCAATGTGTGTGGTCGTAAGGCACTTCGATGCTGCAGAAGACCCCATCGCTGGCATATTCCAGCCGTGTCTCGGCGTTGAGTGTGTGGGACATGGCGTGAACGATAAGTTGCGTGCCAAAGCCGATGCGTGAAGGCGCATCGTGAATAGGTACGCCGGTTTCCTTCCACGTCAGCGCAAGCCATTGCTGGCCCTCGTTCTCCTTTAGTTCCCACTGCACCAACAGCTGTCCGCCGTCCACTTTGAAGGCGCCGTACTTGGTGGCATTGGTGGACAGCTCGTGGAGCGCCAGGCTGAAGGTCTGCGCCATGTCGAAGCTCAGTGCAACGCTGCGCCCCCTCATGGTGACCCGCTCCATCGGCACACCCAGCGAGCCAAGCTCTGTGCGGACCATCTCACCCAGATCGACCTCGCCTGCCAGGGTGCCGCCCAGCAGGCTCTGCGCGCGCCCGAGCGCAGCAAGGCGCAGGCCGAAGTCGGCCACTCCCTCGCCATTGCCCAGCGTACGCAGTGCGATGGCCTGCACGATACCCAGCAGGTTGCGGGTGCGGTGCTGCAGCTCGGCGATGAGGATCTGCTGGCGCTCTTCCGAGCGCATCAGAGTGGTCACGTCCAGGAAGGTCACCACCACACCGTTGGAGCGCTCGGCGGCATCCACGTAAGGGCCCACCCGCACCAGATAGCTGCAGCCACGATCCGGGCAGGAGGCGCGGCGTTCGATCATCACCTCTTCCTTCAGCACCCGCTTCAGGTCGGCGTCGAAGCCAGGCAATGCCACGCGCACCGACAGGTCGGTGATGGGACGGCCAAGGTCGCTGTTGCGGATGTTGAATATGGATTCCACCGCAGGCGTAAACGAGCGGATCGCCAACCGTTCGTCCAGGAACACCGTGGCCACTTCGGTGGCGCGGAACAGGTTGACCAGATCGTTGTTGGCGCGGTCCAGGGCCTCCAGCTTGCCGTGCAGTTCCGCGTTGACCGTATGCAGTTCCTCGTTGACCGACTGCAGCTCCTCCTTGGAGGCTTCCAGTTCCTCGTTGGTGGACTGCATCTCTTCGTTGACCGACACCAGTTCCTCGTTGGAGGACTTCAATTCCTCCAAGGCCGTCTCGTACTCCTCGATCAGCGACTGCAGTCGGTCGCGCGTTTCATGGAGCTCGCGCTCGGTCTGCGAGTGATGGTCGGCCCGGTCGCCGGACTGTCCCACCACGCGGTCAGAGGCCTCTTCCCTGGACAGCGCCGGTCCCTGGTCCACGAACAGAACCAGGAACAATGCTTCGCTGCCGATGCGCTCGCTGAGCGGCTCGATGATCATCTTGACCAGCTGGACGCGGCCGTCCTCGACTTCCACCGGGAGCCCGCTGCGGTGGGCGCTGCGCCCACTCTCCACAGCCTCGCGGAAGATCGTACGCAGATCCAGCCGAAGTTCACGCCGCGCCAGGGTCAGCAGCTGTCGCGTGGGTGCGCCGGCGGGCACTTCCAGGTACTTGCCGGTCCGCCCGGAGAAATACACCACGTCACCGTCGCTGCTGACCACTACGTGCGGCGGCGCATAGCGATCCAACACCTGGGTTTCTGCGCTGTGGCGCATCGAGCCCGCTGGCGGCAGCCTGCGAGTGCTGCCTTCAACGGCCGCCTGCTGGCGGGGCAGCACCAACGACATGGGCAACCTCACCGTTGGCGTGGACCCGTTGCGACGCCGGAAGATCCGGTTGCGCTTGTCCACTGCCACGAACAGCTCGTCGAACTGGCTGAGGTTCTCGGCCGTACCCAGGAACAGAAAGCCCTCCGGACGCAGCGCGTAGTGGAAGGTGGGAATGACCTGCGCCTGCACGTCCGGACCGAAATAGATCAGCAGGTTGCGGCAGGAAACCATGTCGATGCGTGAGAAGGGTGGGTCGCGGATGACGCTGTGCGGGGAAAAGATGCACAGCTCGCGGACCTGCTTGGAGACCACCATGCTTTCGCCGTCGGCGATGAAGAATCGATCCTGACGTTCCTGGCTGACCGAACTGAGCAGTGGCCGCGGATAGCGGGCCGTCCGCGCAACGGCCAGGGCGCAGTCGTCGATGTCGGTCGCGAACAACTGTACGCGCGGCGGCGACGGCAGCGTATCCATGTGCTCGAGCATCAGGATGGCCAACGAATAGACTTCCTCGCCGGTGGCACACCCGGGCACCCAGACCCGAACGGTGTCCTCGGGACCACGCGCGGCCAGCAACTGCGGGATCACTTGCTCTTCAAGACTCTTGAATGCGTCCTTGTCGCGGAAGAAGTTGGTCACGTTGATCAACAGATCCCGGAATAGCAGGCCGGCTTCCTGCGGGTCTTTGCGCAGCACCTCAACGTAGGCGCCCAGGTCGCGCAGCCCCAGCACCTGCATCCGCCGGTGTACGCGGCGCAGGAAGGTCCGGGTTTTGTATCCACTGAAATCGTGGCCCACCTGGCTGCGCAGCAGCATGTAGATTTCGGCGACCGAGTCGGCGTCCTGTGCCGAGGAGCGCTGCGTCTGGGCGCTCTCAATGGCCTGGTCGAGCATGCCGATGTTCGCCGCGAACTCGGCGATCTTCGGCCCCATCGCCTCGGCCGGCAACGCGAAATCCACAAAGCCGAGCTGGATGGCCGAATCGGGCATGTCCGGGTATTGCGGACCGAAGCCATCGGCCACCTGCGCCAGGGTCATGCCGCCCTTTTCCTGAATCGCCTTCAGGCCCAGCGTGCCATCCGCATCGCCCCCGGACAGGATCACGCCCACCGCCAGCGCCTGCGCGTCATCGGCGAGTTCGCTCATGAAGATGTCCACCGGCTTCGGCTCGCGGTGCCCCTCCAGGTCGCGCAGCGTCAGCGTGCCATGTTCGATGCCAAGCACGCTGTCCTCTGGCATCACGTACACATTGCGGGGTTCGACCACCATGCCGGCCGCGGCCTGCACTACCGGCAGCGGCGTGAACCGGGCCAGGATTTCCGGCAGCAGGGTCCTGCGTGAAGGATTCAGGTGGGTCACCACCACGAACGCCATATCGGTATCGGCGGGTACGCCGCGGAAGAACCCCTCCAGCGCCTCGACGCCGCCGGCGGATGCGCCGATGCCGACGATGTGGAATTTCACTGCTGCCGCCATGTGGCGATGCGCCCGGAATAGGAGAAGATTGCTCATGCTCGCCGCCGCTTTCGGGTGTGTCAACCAATTCGACAGCCCTGAACACGTGGGTACGATGGTGCGATAAACGGTTTACGTGACGGGTGGGAACGCGGGGCCATGAATGACGTAGAGGGCGCGTGACGATATGTGAGCGTCGCCTTGATGAAATCGTGACGCGGCCACGACCCGGTGTACGACCACAGCCGCCGATAGTGAGGTCAACCAAAGGCTGAAGGACGCGCCCCATGAACTGCACTCCCCAATTCCGCACGGCTACCCCCCGTGTTACCCGCTTAGAATTGACCGAGCTCTACGTAGGCGGCGATACCGTCGCCGTTCAGCTGGATGGCTTTCCCTGTGACGCCTGGGCCCAGGCGCTCACGGACGTCCTTTCGCAGGATCCGGCACTTGCTGCGGTAACCGCCACCATCGACGGCTGCTGGGTCCATTTCACCGGCGTGCGCAGCTGCACCGGACCGCTTGCGCCACAGCTGCTTGGTGTGGTGCGGGCCGCCGGTGAGCTGGCCTACACGCCTCGCATTCTCCGGCCGGCGCACGGCGCGGTGGAACGCGCAGGCCACGCGCTGGCCCCCTGCTGAATCGCGCCGTCCCTGCCCATGCAACATGACGCGATGAAGGATTCGATACATGCAGGTGCGCCTGGCCCTTCAAACGGCGCAGTGCATCCTGGGCCGAGCGACGCGCTGGCGTCGAAGCCACAATCCGCGCCCGCCGATTGGTTTCTGCAGTCACTGATCAGCCTGATCAACCACCGCCCCCACCTGCGGCTTGATGTCGTACTGCACGTGGGCGGAATGGCGGTGAGTGGAACCATGGTCGCCGGCACCGCTTACTTCGAACGCTTTGCGCGTGCCTTTCCGGACGCACTGGACCTGGTCGACCAGGCGCAGCGGCAGACAGCGCACGACAGTATTGCCATGCACGCAGCACGGTATGGAATGCGCAACGCGGATGACAGTGTGGATCCACCTGATTACGTTCATCTGATCGATGCGCAGGTGATCCCGCGTGCATCGGAAGGCACGGTAGATGCGCCGGTCGGCGTGCCATTGTGGAGGGGCAGGGTGCACGCGGTGGATGGCTTCCAGCTACGTTGCCGTAGCGCAGTCCCGGATTCCGGCAGGGGGAACGACCCCTGAGCCAGGCCGCTTGCTGTAGCGCGTGACTGGCACGCAAAGAACGCGAGCGCACGAGTCACATGTTTGTCGCGTTTGTTTCACGAGCCTTCCATCAGGTCCAGCAGTAAATTCCACGCCAAGGGCACAGGTCCGCATGCAACAGGACGGGCGCAGTGTCCACAACGATTTCCGGCACCACGCCGTGGCGTTCGTTTCCGGTCCCGTTCGCTCCCCCTACCCGAGAGTGCTCCCATGTCGCGCCTGCGTCAGCCGTGCCTGCCCGTTTCTCCGCCCGTGCCACCGCCGCCTCCCTTTGCCGAGGCCTGCTCCCACGCGCAGCTGGACCGCCGTCGCCCTGACGCGCCGTCAGTGGATGCGCAACTTCAGGCGGCGCGCCGCGCGCTGTTTGTCACCTCGGAGATGGCCGACTTCATCAAGGCCGGCGGGTTGGGTGATGTGGCCGCCTCCCTGCCACGGGCGTTGCGTGGTCGCTCCGATGTGCGCGTGCTGATTCCCGGTTACGCGGCGGTGCTTGCAGGTGTCCCGGTGCTGCGCAGGGTGGGGCACGTACCCGGGGTCGCCGGTATTCCCGCCTGCGACATCGGGGAGGCGGTGACCGGCGACGGCCTGCCCGTGTACGTGCTGCTCTGCCCGACGCTGTACCAGCGCGACGGCAGCCCGTATGTGGATGGCAGCGGCCACGACTGGGCCGACAATGCGATCCGGTTTGCCGCGCTGTCACGGGCGGCGGCGATGATGGCCTGCGGCGCGGCCGGCCTGGACTGGGTGCCGCAGCTGCTGCACCTCAATGACTGGCCCTGTGCCCTTGCGGCTGCCTACCTGCGCTGGCAGCACTCGCCCGTCCCGGCGCTGTTGACCATCCACAACCTCGCGTACCAGGGGTTGTTTCCGCTAGCGGCGGCGTCGCTGCTGGGGATCACGGCCGAACAGCGCGACAGCATCGTCTTCCATGGGCAGTTGTCATTCCTGCAGGCCGGCATCGTTCATGCCGACCAGGTCAATACGGTGAGCATCAGCTACGCGCGCCAGATCACCGGCCCGGAGCAGGGCTGCGGACTGGACGCGCTGCTGGCCCGGCATGCGGACGGCGGGCGGTTGAGCGGCATCGTCAACGGCATTGACAGCAGCTGGGACCCGCGCCACGACCAGCACCTGTGCGAACACTTCGACCTGCACCGATGGGCTGGGCGCGCGGCCAACAAGCGCCGGGTCCAGCAACGGTTCGGTCTGCCACATCGCAAGGGGCCCCTATTCGCCGTTGTGTCGCGACTGGTGCATCAGAAGGGCGTGGATCTCAGCTGCGCGGTGGCGCCCCAGATCGCTGCAGCCGGTGGCCAGCTGGTGATCATCGGCGGAGGTGAGCCGATGATTGAGGCACAGGTGGCCGCCCTGTCGCGTCGGTACCCGACCTGTGTCGGCGTACAGCCGGGCTTCGACGAAGCGCTGGCGCGGCAGATGTTCGCCGGCGCGGACTTCCTGCTGATGCCCTCGCGTTTCGAACCCTGCGGTCTGAGCCAGATGTACGCGCAGCGTTTTGGCTGCCTGCCCATTGCGCACGCCACCGGCGGGCTCATCGATACCATCGAGGATGGCGTCACTGGCCTGTTGTTCGACCAGGCCGAGGCCGATGCCCTGCGTCGCTGCGTGCAGCGCGCTTTCCGCATCCATCGCATCCCCGAGCTGTTGGCGGCCATGCGTCGGGCGGCGATGCTCCGGCCCAGCAGCTGGGAGACGGCCGGCACGCACTACCTGCACCTGTATGACCGGGTGATGGAGCGCTGCGCATGAGCGAGGGCGCACCACATGTCTACGACGGCGGCCCGGCCCATCCACCGCTGGGTGCGGGCGCGGCCCTGGCCGTCAACGACGAGGCCTTGAACGCGCTTGTCCAAGGCGCACCCTGCGATGCGTTCGCCGTACTGGGGCCGCACCGCGTGGGTCCCGGCTGGCGGTTGCGGGTATTCATGCCCGGGGCGGCCAGGGTGCAGGTCCGGCCTCCCGGTGGCGGCTGGATTGCATTGGCGCCCGGCCCGTTACCGGGTCTGTTCGAAATGGACGCGCCCTGCGCACCCGGCAGCTTGCTGCGGGTGCACTGGTCGGACGGCCGATGCCAGCAGTTCGAGGACGCCTATGCGTTCGGGCCGCAGCTGGACGACGCTGCAACGCAGCGCTTGCGGGCCGGCGATCCGGACGCGGTACGGCAGTGGCTGGGCGCTCACTCGACCTGCTGCAACGGTGTATCAGGCATCCGTTTCGCGGTCTGGGCGCCCAATGCGCAGCGGGTGGCACTGGTCGGGGATTTCAATGGCTGGGATGCGCGCCGCCTGCCCATGCGGCTGCACCCTCACGCTGGCGTGTGGGAGCTTTTCGTGCCCGGCCTGACGGTTGGACAGCACTACAAGTACGTCCTCACAGCCGGCGACGGCAGCATGGCGCTCAAGGCCGACCCGGTCGGGCGTGCGTACGAACTGCCGCCAGCGACGGCCTCGGTGATCACGGGCGCGCAACCTTACGCATGGCATGACGCGGACTGGTTGGCGCAGCGGAAGCCGGCCGTGGACCAGGCCATTGCGATCTATGAAGTCCACGCAGGTTCCTGGCGCCGCGACGCGCAAGGACAGCCGCTGGACTGGTGCGCACTGGGTGACCAGCTCATCCCCTACGTTAAGGCGCTGGGCTTTACCCACATCGAATTGCTGCCCATCAGTGAGCATCCTTTCGGAGGCTCCTGGGGCTACCAGCCGCTGGGGCTGTTCGCCCCGACTGCGCGGCACGGTGAGGCGCATGACTTCGCGCGGTTCGTCGACCGCTGCCATCAGGCAGGGCTTGGCGTGATCATCGACTGGGTCGGCGCGCATTTCCCTGCCGATGCCCATGGCATGCAACGCTTCGATGGCACCGCGCTGTATGAGCATGACGATCCCCGGCTGGGCGTCCACCCGGACTGGAACACGCTGATCTACAACTATGGGCGCGCGGAAGTAGGTGCATTCCTGATCGCCAGTGCGCTGGAATGGATCGAGCGCTTCCATGTCGACGGGCTGCGGGTGGATGCCGTGGCATCGATGCTCTACCGTGACTACAGCCGCCCGGAGGGCCAGTGGTTGCCCAACGCCCTGGGCGGCCGTGAGAACCTGGAAGCGGTCGCGTTCCTGCGCCGGTTCAACGACGCCATCGCCGCGCGCTTTCCCGACGTAGTGGTGATGGCCGAGGAATCCACGGCATGGCCGGGTGTGACCGCGCCGACAGCCGACGGTGGCCTGGGCTTTACCCACAAATGGAACATGGGCTGGATGCACGACATGCTCTGCTACCTGGAGCGCGACCCGATCCATCGCAGCCACCACCATGGCGAGATCACCTTCAGTGCGCTGTATGCCTTCTCTGAACGCTTCGTCCTTCCGCTATCGCACGACGAAGTGGTGCATGGCAAGGGTTCATTGGTGGGAAGGATGCCCGGTGACCGCGCTCAGCAGCTGGCCAATCTGCGTGCCTGTTACGGGTTCATGTGGGCTCACCCGGGCAGCAAACTGCTTTTCATGGGCGGTGAATTTGCCCAGCCGGCCGAATGGAACCATGACGGACAGCTGGACTGGGCCGTAGCCGCCGAGCCCGCGCATGCGGGCGTGGCGCGGCTGGTGGCCGACTTGAACCGGTTGTTGGCGACTGAGCCGGCCTTGGCACAAGGCAATGACGATGAAGCCAGCTTTGAATGGAGCGTCGGCGATGATCGCTGCAACAGTGTGCTGGCGTTCCTCCGCCGGCCGTCGTGTTCAGGCGCGACGCCGCTGCTGGTGGTCTGCAACTTCACCCCGGTCGTGCGCCACGGCTATCTGGTGGGCGTGCCTGCCGCAGGCGGGTGGGACGAGGTGCTCAACACCGACAGTGCGTTCTACGGCGGCAGCAACATCGGGAACGGAGGCCGCCTGCATGCGGTCGAGCAGCCGATGCATGGCCACCCCCAGGCGCTGTCGCTGACGTTGCCACCGCTGGCGACGGTGTACCTGAGGCCACGCCCATGAGCACCGCACAGCGATGGGGGGCCTGGCCACTGGGCGACGGCCAGTGGTCATTCGCCCTGTGGGCACCGGCAGCCCAGCGCGTCGAGCTGATCCTGGAGGGCGAAGCGCTGCCGATGCCGGCCATGGGCGACGGCTGGTTCGCCACGCAGCTTGCGGCCCACGCGGGCGCCCACTATCGCTTCCGCATCGACGGCAGCATCAGCATTGCCGACCCGGCTTCGCGCTGGCAACCGGAGGGGGCGTGCGGCCCAAGTGCCCTGCTGGCAACCGACTACGCCTGGCAGCACCCGTGGCGCGGCCGTCCCTGGCGCGAGGCGGTAATCTACGAGCTGCATGTCGGTGCGGCCGCGGGCACCTACGCGTCGGTTGGTGAGCAGTTGCCCGCGTTGGCGGCGTTGGGCGTCACGGCGTTGGAGTTGATGCCCGTGGCCAGCTTTCCGGGCAACCGCAACTGGGGCTACGACGGCGTGCTGCACTACGCACCTGCGGCCGCTTACGGTGACCCGGCCGACCTGAAGGCACTGGTGGACCGCGCGCATGGTCTGGGCATGATGGTGCTGCTGGATGTGGTCTACAACCACTTTGGCCCGGAGGGCAATCCGCTTTCGGCAGTGGCGCCGGCGTTCTACCGCACCGATGTGACAACCCCCTGGGGGGATGCCATCGACTTCCGGCAGCCCGCGGTGCAGCGCTATTTCATCGATAACGCGTTGATGTGGCTGGACGAGTACCAGTTTGACGGCCTGCGGCTGGACGCGGTGCATGCGATACAGCCGCGCAGCTTCCTGCATGCGCTGCAGGCGCAGGTGCGTGCCGCGCTGCCGGGGCGTCACGTGCATCTGGTGCTGGAAAACGAAGACAACCAGGCTTCGCTGCTGGCCAACGGCTTCACCGCACAGTGGAACGACGATTTCCACAATGCCCTGCATGTCCTGCTCACCGGCGAGGACGAAGGCTACTACCGTGATTACGCCGATGGCCCCGCCGAACACCTCCGACGTGTGTTGGCCGAAGGCTTCGCCTGGCAGGGCGAGGTCAACCACGCCGGACGTCGCCGTGGTGAGCCGAGCGCTGGCCTGCTGCCGGAGCGGTTCGTGGTGTTCAGCCAGAACCACGATCAGGTAGGTAACCGGGCGCACGGCGAGCGGCTGGTAACGCTGGTGGGACAACGCCGTGCATCGCTTGCGGTCGCATTGACCGCGCTGACGCCCATGGTGCCGTTGTTCTTCATGGGCGAGCCTTGGGGGGCGTCGACGCCCTTCCTGTTCTTCACCGACTACCGTCCTCCGCTTGACGCGGTGGTCCGCGAAGGCCGCCGGGCCGAGTTCGCCCCGTTCAGCGCTTACCAAGACAGCGCCGAGCGTGCGGCAATTGCCGACCCCAACGCGGTTGCCACATTCGAGCATTCGCGCTGCGCCTGGCCGGCGGCCGATGACGCAGATGCGGCGGTGTGGCTGGACTGGTTCCGCGCGCTGTTGGCCATCCGCGCGCGGTGGCTTTCCACCGCCAGCCACGTGGCATCGCTTGATGCCCACCTGGTGGCGCCGCGCGCGCTATGCGCCGGCTGGCAGGTGGATGAGCAGCAGTGGTGGTTGGCGATCAACGTGGGCAGTGACGAGGTGCAACTGACGCCGACGCCGGGCGACGTGGTATTCCGCATTGGCGCGCCGCTGCCGGATGGACGGCTGGCCCCTGACTCGCTCGTCGCATGGGTGGGCCCCCTGCCATGAACAATGTGCCTTCGCTCACCGAACTGGCCGGCGCCGCTGGCCTCTGTTGCACCTGGACCGACGTGAATGGCCAGAGCCGACGCGTGGCCGACGCTACCCTAGCCGAGGTACTGCGGGCGCTGGGGTTCCCGGCCGCAACCGCGGCTCAGCGTCGTGAGGCAATGCACCAGGCCGTCGGGAGCGTAGCGCCGCCGCTGCGGACGTGCCAGGTACAGGAATGGCTGGAGATCGGGGCGGCCGAGGCGGCCTGCGAATGGCAGCACGAGGACGGCAGCGTGGTGGCCGGGCGGACGGACGCAGCAGGCAGCGTGCAGGCACCTGGCCGACCCGGCTACTGGCTGTTGCGGCAGGGCACTGCCGAACTGCGTGTAGCGGTCGCACCACCGCGCTGTTTCGGCATGTGCGATGCGCTGGGACCGCAAGGACGGGGCTGGGGCCTTGTGCTGCAGGCCTACGCTGCGCGTGGCGAGCATGACGCCGGGATGGGCGATACGGCTGCCTGCGGCGAATGGGCGTGGCGCGCCGCGGGCGCCGGGGCCGACGCGCTGGCGCTGGGGCCGGTGCACGCCGCCGGTGTGATTGATGCCGGGTTCAGCCCCTATTCCCCGAGTGACCGACGCTTTCTGGAACCGTTGTATGCCGCGCCGGTCGAGCTGCTGGGAGATGGCGCGCGCGCGGCACTGATGGGCGACCCGGATCTGCGCGGCGAACTGGAGCGCCTTGAGCAGGGCGACTATATCGACTGGCCCGCCACCGCGGCGGCCAAGTGGCGCTGGCTGGCCCGGGTCCACCGCGCCTGCGGGCAGGCCGCGCCCGACGTAATGACGGACCTGCAGCGCTATGAGCGCGATGGCGGACCGGCACTGGCCGCACACGTCGCCTTCATGCATACCCGGCATGGCCACAACCCGGCCGTGTACCTGTTCGCCCAATGGCTTGCCACGCGTGGCTGGCAGCGCGTGCACGATGGCGCACGGCGTGCCGGCATGAAGATCGGACTGATCGCCGACCTCGCCATTGGCTTCGATCCGCACGGTGCCGAAGCCCATGCCGCGGGCGACACGGCACTGCACGGGCTGTTGCTGGGCGCACCGCCGGACCCGTTCTGTGCGGCGGGCCAGGTATGGGGTATTACCAGCTATTCCCCGACAGGGTTGGCCAGCCGTGGCTTCCTGCCCTTCATCCAGTTGCTGCGTGCGGTCATGCATGATCGCGGCGGAGTCCGTATCGATCACATCCTCGGGCTGCAGCGGTTGTGGGTAGTGCCCGGCGGCGCGGACGCGGGGGAGGGCGCCTACCTGCGCTATCCGGTACGCGATCTGCTCAACCTGGTTGCGATCGAGTCCTGGCGGCAGCGCTGCATCGTCATCGGGGAGGACCTTGGCCTGGTGTCGCCGGACATCCGCACGCTGTTGGCCAGGCGCGGCGTGCTCGGAACCGACGTGCTTGCCTTCTGTCGTGACGCCGCCGGCGCGTTCCTGCCCCCGCAGGCGTGGCGCCGCGATGCGGTAGCCATGACCGGCACTCACGATCTGCCCACCCTGGTGGGTTGGCGGCGGGGCTGCGACCTGCGCTGGCGCGAGCGGCTCGGGCAGCTGGACGCGTCCAAGCTGCGCCACGAACAAATGCAGCGGCGGCATGACGTGGCACAGCTTGATCGCGTGCTGCCGATTGGATCCCACAAGGATGCCGCTGCCGTCCGGCTGGCCGCGCTGCGCCATGTGGCGTCCAGCGCTGCGCCGCTTGCATTGGTGCCGGTGGAGGACGCGCTGGGCCTCGATCAGCAGGTGAACCTGCCTGGCACTGTTGACCAACATCCCAACTGGCGCCGGCGCCTGCCACGGCGCCTGGGTGGAACAGCCCTGCAGGAGGCGATGGCGTGCATGGCCGAGGTGCGCAGGAAGCACAGCCCATGACACCGGTACGCGCGACCGCGCGGCTGCAGTTGCATGCCGGGTTCACGTTGGCCGACGCTGCTCACCAGGTGGACTATTACGCGCGCCTGGGCATCAGCCATCTGTACCTGTCGCCGGTGACGCGCGCCGTTCCCGGGTCCACCCACGGTTACGATGGCGTGGACCCGACCACGGTGAGCGATGCGCTGGGCGGGGAGGCGGCGTTGCGCGCGCTGTCCCGCCAGGCCCGTGCGCACGGCATGGGGCTGGTGCTGGATATCGTGCCGAATCATCTGGCCGCCCATCCGGACAACCGCTGGTGGTGGGATGTACTGGCGCACGGACGCGGCAGCCGCTACGCCAGCTGGTTCGACATCGACTGGCGCGCGCCCGGTGCCAACGGCCGCGTCATCCTGCCCGTGCTGGACCGCCCGCTGGCGGCCGCCCTGGATGACGCCGTGCTGCGGCTGGCCACGCGCGATGGCGGGGTGGTGCTCATGCATCACGACGTTATGCTGCCGCTGACCCTGCCCGTGTCGGCGGAGGGTGCCGGCGGCGACGCTCTCGCGGCGCGTTGCGCGGCCCTCAATGCGCGCGTATCGAGCGCAGACCCGGACTGGCGCGCATTGCTTGAGGCGCAGGCTTACCGGCTTACATGGTGGCGCCAGGGCGACGACCGGCTGAATTACCGGCGTTTCTTCACCATCGCCAGCCTGGTGGCACTGCAGGTGCAGCACGCGGATGTGTACCAGGCGGTGCACCGCCTGCCGTTGTCGCTGCTGGAAGCCGGGATCATCGACGGTCTGCGCGTGGACCATGTCGACGGATTGGTGGACCCGCGTGGCTACCTGGCGCGGCTTCGCCGGGACATGGCGCAGGCCTGTGCGCGGCGGGGGGCTTCGCCGCTGCTGTGGGTGGAGAAGATCCTGGCGCCGGACGAATCCCTGCCTGACGACTGGTCCTGCGACGGCACCACCGGCTACGACTTCATGGACCAGGTGTCTGCGTGGCTGCATGACGCACGCGGGCAGACACCGCTGGCCCGGCATTGGCACCGCGCCTCCGGACGACCGTCGTGCTTTGCCACGGTTGAGCAGGCGTGCAGGCGCGAGGTGTTGCAGACGGGCCTGCGCAGCGAGCGGGATGCCACGCTGGCCGTGGTGCGTCGCCTCGGCCGCGCTGGCCACCTGGACACTGCAGCGCTGGGCGCGCCGGTGGTGGAGCGTGCCATGACCGAGCTGCTGGTGCATTTCCCGGTGTATCGCAGCTATGTGCATGGCCGGCGGCACGCCCCAGGTGATCGCGCGAGCTGGGCGCAGGCAGTGGAGGCGGTCGAACGAAGCACGCCCGAAGACACGGCGCGGGTGGCCCGGCACCTGGCAGACTGGTTCTGGGGTGACGCTGAGGCGCCCGCACCGAAGCGTGTGCGCGACCGGTTGCGTCGGCGAATCCAGGCACTGAGCGCTCCGCTGAACGCCAAGGCGGTGGAAGACCGCGCGTTCTACCGCCATGGCGTACTACTGTCACGCAACGAAGTGGGCAGCGACCCGGACCGGTTCGCCCTCGACACGGCGCAGATGCACGCCTGCGCCCTCGCCAGGCGCGAACGCCACCCCCACGCACTGCTGGCCACCGCCACCCACGACCACAAGCGTGGCGAAGACGCGCGGGCCCGGTTGGCCGTGCTGTCGGAGCGACCGCTGTGGTGGGTGCGGCAGACCGGCGTGCTGCGGCGGCTGGCTACGCGCAGCGGCATGCCGTTGCCCCCGCCGGACGTGGAGCAGATGCTCTGGCAAACGCTCGTGGGCGCATGGCCGGTAGCGCCGGTCGACCTGTCGTGGTTCACCGCGCGCATCGTGCAATGGCAGACCAAGGCGCTGCGTGAGGCCGCGCTGTACTCCAGTTGGGCCGATCCTGTGGAAGCGGTGGAGCGGGATGTGAAAGCGTTCGTGGAGGGCGTGCTGCTTTTGCCGCGCGGCGAACCGATACGGCGGCGTCTGCACCACTGCGTCAGCGCGGTGGCGGCGGCCGGCGCGCGCAATGCCCTGGCCCAGACCGCGCTGCGGCTGACCCTGCCGGGAGTGCCGGACCTGTACCAGGGCACCGAAGGCTGGGACCTGTCGCTGGTGGATCCGGACAACCGCCAGGATGTGGACTACCCGCTGCGCCGCGGCTGGCTGGACGACACACGCACGTGGTCGCACCTGCTCCAGCACTGGCAGGACGGCGCGGTGAAGGCGCGCCTGGTGCAACGGTTGTTGGATTGCCGGGCACAGCAGCCCGCGCTGTTCGCCCAGGGCGACTACCAGCCCCTTCAGGTCCCCGCGCGCGTGCCGCTGCTGGCATTTTCCCGCCAGCACGGCCAGGCACGGCTCCTCGTGCTGGTGGCCAGGCACACCCATCGCAGCCCCGCAGTTTTCGGTGCCGGGCTCGCCGATTCGCACTGCCGCGGCGCGGCGCTGCAGGTTCCACCGGGCCGGTATCGCAACGTGCTGACCGGCGCCACGATCGACGCCGGGCGACGGCCCGTGCGCCTGCGCACCTTGCTGGGCGGCAGCCCGGTGGCCATTTACCTACGTTGACAGGAGACCCATGGACGACGTGCAGAAGCAGTACCGGACCCAGGAGCTGGCCAGGCAGATCTGGGAAGCCGAAGGGCGACCAGACGGGCAGGCCGACCGGCATTGGCGCATGGCAGAGCAACTGGTCGCCGCCGAAATCGAAGCGGCCCAGCACGACCAGGCGCCGCAGGCATGACCCGCGCCGCCGTGGGAGCCCGTTCGCGCGTGCGACAAGGTCAGCCGTTTCCGCTGGGTGCCACCTGGGACGGTATGGGCGTGAACTTCGCCCTGTACAGCCGGCACGCCACCAAGGTTGAGCTGTGTCTGTTCAACGCACGTGGCCGGGAGGTGGAGCGGATCGCACTGCCTGAATACACCGACGAGGTGTGGCACGGCTACCTGCCCGATGCCCGGCCCGGCATGCGCTACGGCTACCGGGTGCATGGGCCGTATGCGCCGGATGCCGGACACCGGTTCAATCCGCACAAGCTGGTACTCGACCCTTACGCGAAGCAACTCGTGGGCGACATCAAATGGGCGCCCCATCTGTTCGGTTACACGATCGGGCACAAGGACGCCGACCTGAGCATGGACCGCCGCGACAGCGCGCCGTACATGCCACGATGCGTGGTGGTCGATCCGGCCTATACCTGGGGTCGTGACCGGCGCCCCTGTACGCCTTGGGACCGGTCGGTGATCTACGAAGGCCACGTGCGCGGCCTGTCGATGCAGCTGCCTTCGGTGCCGGACGCCCTGCGGGGACGGTTCTCAGCGGTGCACGCCGACGAACTGGTCGACCACCTCCGGTACCTGGGCGTGACCGCGCTGGAGTTGTTGCCCGTGCACGCACACGCCGATGATCAGTATCTGGTCGAGCGTGGCCTGAGCAACTACTGGGGTTACAACACCCTGGGTTTTTTCGCCCCCCACCCGGGCTTCCTGTCCGGAACGGACATCGCTGAATTCAAGCAGATGGTCGCCGGGCTGCACCACGCCGGGCTCGAGGTGATCCTGGACGTGGTCTACAACCACACCGCCGAAGGCAACGAACTGGGCCCGACCCTGTCGTTCAAAGGCATCGACAATGCCAGCTACTACCGGCTTGCCGACGACCGCCGTTACTACATCAATGACACCGGCACCGGGAACACCTTCGACCTGACCAACGCCGGTGCATTGCGCATGGTCATGGACTCGTTGCGATACTGGGTGCAGGACATGCACGTGGATGGCTTCCGCTTCGACCTGGCCACCATCCTGGGGCGCGAGCGCGCCGGTTTCGACCCCTCCAGCAGCTTCCTCGACGCGGTACGCCAGGATCCCGTTCTGAGCCAGGTGAAGTTGATTGCCGAACCATGGGATATCGGGCCGGGCGGCTACCAGCTGGGCCGGTTCCCGCCGGGCTGGTCGGAATGGAACGACCGGTTTCGCGACACCATGCGCGCGTTCTGGCGAGGCGACGAAGGACAGTTGTCGGACTTCGCCACGCGGTTGATGGGCTCGGCCGATCTGTTCTCGCACCTGGGGCGCCGCCCGTCGGCGTCGGTGAATTTCGTTACTGCCCACGATGGATTTACCCTGCACGATCTGGTCAGTTACAACGACAAGCACAACAACGCCAATGGTGAAGATGGCCAGGATGGCAGCGACAACAACCTGTCGTGGAACCATGGCGTTGAGGGTCCCACCGACGACCCGGACGTGCGCGCGCTGCGCCAACGGCAGGTGCGCAACCTGTTGGCCAGCCTCATATTCTCCCAAGGGACGCCCATGCTGCTGGCCGGCGATGAATTCGGACATGGGCAAAACGGCAACAACAATGCCTATTGCCAGGACAACCCGTTGACATGGTTGGACTGGGAGCGCGCCCAGAACGCGGAAGGTCGCTCGCTCAGCGCGTTCGTCCGCCGACTGCTGGCGTTGCGACGCCGCTACCCCCAGCTGCGTCGCAGCCGCTTCCTGCAGGCGCGCGACGCGCACGCTGAAGAGGGCGTACACTGGTACCGCGCCGACGGGCAGCCAATGACCGTGGACGACTGGAATGATCCCCAGGCGCGCAGTCTGATGCTTGAGCTGCCCGCAGCGTTGGACGCCGGGCAGACGTCCCGCCAGACAAGCCTGCTGTTGTTGATCAATGCGGGTGCCACGGAGCAACGCTTCATGCCGCCAGCGCTGGATGCCGGTCGTTGGAAAATCATGATCAGCAGTGCGGCTGCGGCTGCGGCGACGGAGATCGGCGACGACGGTTCGGTCGTGTTGGTCGACCGCGCGCTGATGCTGCTTGCACGACGTCATGCTGCGGAACGCTGAAGCGTCCGTGTCATGATGTCGTGGACTACTGCCGCGTCCGGTATCACGTTTCATCCTCATGCGCTCGACGGGGTTTTCAAGCATCGCGCTCTACGCTGGATACGTCGGCAGTCCCGCCGACTTCTACGCTAGGAGAACGAAATGGCAAACAGCAACAACCAGTCCAATCGTGGCTTCGCTGGCATGGACGAAGACAAGCAGCGTGAGATCGCCGCGCAGGGCGGTCGCGCCGCGCACGAGTCTGGCAACGCGCATGAATTCACTTCTGAGGAAGCACGCGAAGCAGGTCGCAAGGGCGGCGAGGCCGTGAGCCAGGACCGCGAACACATGTCCGAGATCGGCCAGAAGGGCGGTCAGCAGCGCCAGGACGATGGCGGCAACCAGGGCAACAACCAGGGTAACAACCAGGGTGGTCGTCAGCAGGGCGGTCGCCAGCAGAAGTAACCCCTGAGCATCACCCGTTGGGGGGGGGGGGG
>NZ_JBHFHW010000041.1:11037-12880 GCF_057333975.1 Stenotrophomonas sp. AGC87 | reverse complement strand
CAATGGCTCCGGTGCGGGGCCTTTTCTTTATGGCGACGCTAATTCAGTTGTGGAGGCCCTAACACCTTCTGCACCGGATGGAGACGGTGTATCCACCGTCTTTTGGCAGTCGGTTGACAACGCGTCCTGCAAGCTGGACGTCCTTCTACGGAGAATAGTCACCATGACCGAGATCAAGGAAAACCTGTTGGACTGGCTGCGCGATGCTCATGCCATGGAGCAGCAGGCAGAGCAGATGCTGAAGGCACAGGCGGGTCGCATCGAGCACTATCCCAAGCTGAAGGCGCGTATCGAGGAGCACATCCAGGAAACGGTGGGCCAGCGTGAGCGCTTGGAGCAGTGCATCAACCGCCTGGGTGGCTCGCCCTCCATTCTCAAGGACACGTTGGGGAAGATGGCCGCTGTGGGGCAGGCGATTGGCGGCATGACCGCTTCGGACGAGATCGTCAAAGGCGCCATGGCCGGGTATGTGTTCGAGTGCTTCGAAATTGCCAGCTACACATCGCTGATCGCTGCGGCGCGGACCGCCGGCGAGCCTGAGGTGGCACAGGTGTGCGGTGAAATCCTAGTCCAGGAAGAGGCGATGGCTGCTTGGCTGCTTGAGAACCTGCCCGACGTCACCGAGGAGTTCCTCGTGCGCGACGGTACCCCGGGCGTCACCGCCAAAAAATAGTCCATTGCTACACCGCGTATCGGCGTGTGTATGCGCGCCTATCGTACCAAAACGCTACAGGAAGAACCCCGGCATGAGGCCGGGGTTTTTCTTTTCCTATCCCTGCATCGTTGCGTGAACGATGCATCAGCATCCGCGCGCACGGCATCATCCAACCCCCACATTGCTTCGACGGGCCTGCACGCAGCGCACGCGCATTGTCATGCGACCCGGGACGTCCCGGTGACACCGAGAAGGAGACCCCGATGTTTCTTCACCACAAGAAGTTGATGTACACCGTTCGCGTGCGCCAGAGCGACCCGGCACTAGCGACCTTGATGCTGGAACAGTTTGGCGGTCCACAAGGCGAACTTGCCGCTGCCATGCGCTACTTCACCCAGGCGCTTGGCGAGTGCGACCCCGGGCGCAAGGATATGTTGTATGACATCGCTACCGAAGAGATCAGTCACCTTGAAATCATCGGCACGATCATCGCCATGTTGAACCAAGGCCCGAAGGCGGTGCAGTCCGAGGCCATGGCCGAGGTCGAGGAAATGCGCACGCTCGGGCAGAACAGCACCAGCCATACCGAGCAGATCCTCTACGGCGGTGGACCCGCGCTGGTCAATTCCAGTGGCGTGCCGTGGACGGCAGCCTACGTGGATTCCATCGGTGAGCCCACTGCGGACCTGCGTTCGAACATTGCCGCCGAGGCACGCGCGAAGATCGTCTACGAGCGGCTGATCAACGTGACGGACGATCCCGGCATCAAGGACGCCCTCCGCTTCCTGATGACGCGGGAGGTGGCCCACCAGAAGTCGTTCGAAAAGGCGCTCTACAGCATCAACCCCAACTTCCCGCCTGGCAAGCTGCCCGGCGATCCTGCGTTCACCGACCTGTACATGGACATGTCCCAGGGCGAAGGCGATCGTGAGGGCAGCTGGAACAGCGGCGACCTGTGGGAACGCGTGAGCGACCGCGATGCCCAGGCTGCGCTGGATGGCGGCGATGGATCGTTCTCCGTGGGCCTGACAGCCGCAGAACAGGCAGCGGTTGAGGAGATGACAACGCGCACGCTGTCCAATCCGGCCGTACAACCGCCCACTGGCGCCGAACTGGGTGCGGGCGTGGGGGCGGGGGCCGTGCTGCGCAGGCCGCGTGAACCCTGATCAATTCCTGGCGGACGCCGGG
>NZ_JBHFHW010000041.1:0-10953 GCF_057333975.1 Stenotrophomonas sp. AGC87 | reverse complement strand
GTCACGCACCCGGCAGGGGACAGGGCACGCTGGAATGGCCGTCCGGTGGCGGGCTCCGACGCGTATGCGGCGCCGACCCGCAATCGCTGTTTCATCCACCCGGAACGAACACCGCCCGAACGCAGCCGTCCTTCTTGTGCTTGAACAGATCGTAGCCGCGAACGGCGTCTTCCAACGGCATCCGGTGGGTGGCCATGAAGCGGGGCAGCAAGCTGCCCTGCTGCGCCAACGCCAGCAACCTCGGCAGGTAGCGCTGGCCGTGCTGCTGAGCGGTGCGTACCGTGATGCCCTTGTTCATCAACGTGCCCAGCGGGAATTTGTCCATCAGCCCATACACGCCCAGCACCGAAAGCGTTCCGCCTTTGCGACAGGCCATGACAGCTTCGCGTAGCGCCTGGCCGCGGTCGGTGTGCAGGTGCAGGGCCTGCTTGACGCGGTCATAGGCATGGCCAAGGCCCGTGCCATGCGCTTCCATTCCCACCGCGTCGATGCAGGCGTCGGGGCCGCGGCCGCCAGTAAGCTCGCGTAATGCATCCGGCACGCTGTCCACGGCGCTGTAGTCGATGATCTCGCTGCCCACGATGTCACGCGCCATGGCCAACCGTTCGGGCAGCCGATCAATACCGATCACCCGTTCGGCGCCCATCAGGCGTGCGCTCTGCTGGGCCATCAGCCCGACCGCCCCACATCCCCACACCGCCACGATGTCCCCGGGCCGGATATCGCAGAAGTCCGCACCCATGAAGCCGGTGGGTCCGGCATCGGACAGGAACAGCGCGTCTTCGTCGCTGACCCCGTCGGGCACCGGGAAGCAGCCGACATCCGCGTGGGGAACGCGGATATAGTCGGCGTGCGACCCCGCGTAGCCCCCAAACGCATGTGTGTAGCCAAAGATACCGGCGGTCGGATACCCAAGCGCGGGTTCCTGCAGGTGCCCGTTGGGGTTGGTGTTGTCGCACAGGGAATACTCGAGGCGCCCACAATGCCAACAACTGCCGCAGGATATGAAGGAGGGGACCACGACGCGTTGGCCCGGACGCACGCCCGTCACGGCCGGCCCGGTGTCTACCACGGTACCCATGAACTCGTGGCCGATGATGTCGCCTTCGCGCATGCCGGGGATGTGGCCGTCGATGAAATGCAGGTCAGAGCCGCAGGTGGTGCTCAGCCCGACCTTGATGATGGCGTCGCGTGGCGCAACCAACACCGGGTCCGGGGTGGTTTCCACGCGTAGGTCGTTGACGCCGTTCCAGCACAGCGCTCGCATCGGTAACTCCTGTTCGGCCTCAGCGTGCGGCCGGGTTGGACGTCAGGGAGGGGATCTCGCCACTTTCGAGCAGCGCGCGAAGCCGTCTCAGAATCTGACCGGCCAGCGCACCCGGCGGCGGATCAAGCAGCCGGGTCAACAGACCTTCGATCAGGCCGTCTGGCGCATAGCGGACGCGCAGCTCAACTTCGACCCCAGGGCGGTGCGCGCAGGGCCGCACCGCAAGTGAGATGGCAGCCTGAGCGCCATCATCTGTTTCAAGCACTTGTTGCACCAGCATGGTTGATGGTGCGTGCGTGCGCAGGCGAACAACCGGATGCCGGCCCAACGGCGCGGTCAGCCGCCACAGACTGGCCTCGCTGCCCACCTCGACGAGCTCGGCAGCGCCGGCAAACAACTGGCGCTGTACCTTTGGGTCGCACCATGCGGTCATGACCTGCGCCACGTCGGCCTGGATGGTCAGGGCGCGCATGATCAGAGCGGGGTCGGTCGCCTCGACGTTGCGCGGATCGGGAACATGCATGGCGTGCTCCGTAAGTGTCAGTCAGCCGCTGTCGCGTTGCCCGCCAGACGCTCGGCCCGCGCAAGGTGGTCGGCGACATGTGTGCGCGTTTCCTTGAGGAACGTGCGCAGATCGGCCTGCGTGGCGGCCGGGATGATCACGGTGTCCAGCGTGTCCAGTGCCTTGCGATGATCTGTCACCATGGCGCTGAGGTAGGCGGCATCGAAGGCAGCGCCTTGTTGCTTGGCCAGCGTCGCCGCCTCGGCCTGCGCTTCGGCGGCCTTTGCCTGTGCCGGGGCGCTACGCTTGTCAGGCTGCCAAGCCTCCAGCGCGCGCTGGTTCTGCGTGTGTTCCTGGATCATGGTCTGGGCGTACTGGCGGGTGGCTGCGTTCTGACCGCGGGCAAGCGCGAGCTGCCCGGCGTTGACCTCTGCCTGGTTGATGGCGGCCAAGACGCCCAATGCTTGGCGCTGGCGCAGCTCGCCCGATGGGTTGGCGCCGGTTGTGACGTGGGTGGACGTGCGTTCTGCAGGGCGTGGACTCGGGGCGCTCTGTGCATTCAGCGCACCGGCGACCACCAAGCCGAGAACGACGGAGGTAACGCGCAGGCGGACGGTGTAGGACATGGCACATTCCCATCGATGAGGAGTGTGGATCCTGCCGCGACAGGCGCCAAGGCCATGAGACGCTCCCGTGTTCGTGCAGGTAGTAGCCGTCGACGTCATCGTCACGGGCGGTTCACCGCGCCGCCTGCGTCAAATTCAAGTGATGGACAGGGGCGGTGGGATTCGCATGAGCACGACGCCAAGCACAGCAGGTGATCGCAGGCCGATCGCTACAGTGCGCTTTTCCGGCAGGAGAAAAGGCGAATGACCCAACATGCCCCCCGCGTCCACACTGAAGCGGCCGCCATAGACCGACTGAAAGCACTGCAGCTGCAGCTGGGTGGCGAGATCGTCGCCGAACTTCACCTGCGCACCGGTGAGGTGATCGTGGCGACGGTACCGGAGCGACCGACCGTGCAGCAGTTTCTTGATGCAGACGGGAACGAGGGCACCAATGGGGTGGTGCGGCTGGACACCGGCGACGCGGGTGTTCACTTGATCTGGCTCGATGAGGTGGACCATGTGGTCCGCCTGGGTTCCTGTTAGGAGGATGAGGATGCGCAGACCACCCACCCCGGCGGAGACGCCCGGCGGCAAGCCGAAGGATCCGGATCGGATCAATATCAATGAGGAATGGGAGCTTCGGTTCTGGGCCCGGGAGCTTGGCCTGAGCGAAGATCAGCTCAAGCAAGCCGTGGAGGAGGTAGGCGTACTGACGACCGAGCTGCGCAGGTACCGGCCGCCGCATTGAGCCATGTACGACCGCGTCGACATCGACCATATGCTCGAAGAGCTGGAAGTGCTTCTTCCGGTGTGGTCTACGCGGTACCCCGAAGCACAGTTCGTCGCCATGCTCGCTACTGCCTCGGACTACATCTGCCGGGGTGCAGACGCGGAAGCGCGCACGTACGCACTACAGCGGCTGGGCGTGCTTGTTCCGGGGAGCGGCTTCGACGCATGGGCGTCGCGTTACGGCAACGACACGGGTCGGAACCCAACATAACGCCCCGGCCAGCGGGGCAGAATTGCCTCAATTACGGCCTGAGAATGTTGACGCCGTCTTGGCGCGTGCTGAGTGTACTTTTCCGTCATTGTTCCAGAGGAGAACGGCAATGGCCGCAACAAAAGAAACTCCGTCGGTTCCCAAGGTGTTGAGGATCGAAGCGATGCTGCTGGACTTCGGCGAAGCCGCCGTTGTGATCGAGTTGGAGGCCGAGCCGCCCAGGCGATGGTTCAAGGCACTCAAACGCGAAATGGTTTACGCAGCGGGCCTGGAGACTGCATCGGCGAAGTTCGACGGCTGCTTCGTCTACATCGTGGGGTTGGATTCGTCCCTCGGGAGCGCTGTTCGCTGTGCCAGCCGATTGCTTGCAGCGGTGCAGGACGGCTGGGAGCACAGAGGCGTCATTTCACCGGAGACATCGCATTTGACTGCGGACGGCGCTCGCCCTTCAGCCTCTTGCACGCAGACACCGCTTCGCGCGATGGGCTCAAATGAGGTGGTGGACATGCGTGCGACGGACGGCCGCTCCGTGTCCCCACCATCAATATTCGTTTGAAGAGGGCCGGCGTTTTGCCCATACGAAATTGAGCCAATCGCGGACCTTCATTGTACGCCCGAGCGTGCCCCAGCGCGGAGAACCCGTAGATGCTTCAGAGTGCAGGGGCATGCGCAACGCGTGCGGTCTGCATCTATCAGCTGTTCAGGCCCGGATTACTGTTGTGGTGCATCCGGGGAGGCGAGGCCCCCGACCGACCGCCGAGAAAACTCAACGAACCGAGCCGCCGAAATAGCCTGACGGCTCCCGCACGCAGGACACTCCAGCACCGCGCCTCCTCCCGGTATGTTCACAAGGCTGGGCGGGGCGTCGGCCTGGGTGACGTGGTGGCAGGAAAGACATTCGGCCTGAACACGGACCACTCTGGACTCCTTGTCCGAACCTGGCCGCGCTGGGTGCACGTTTACTTCAAACAGATAGAACCGCCCTGTGTTTGGCATGCTCGAACGTTCGCGTCAAGGGGCCCGTGGGTCAATAGGCGCGGGCCTGAGCCTGGGTTTCATCATAGGCGACCGCGACAGGAGGAGCCAAGGGGCTGGTGCTCCCGCCCGGCTTCTTTGCTCCGGGCTTGGGACGAGCGGAAAAAGCACATCCATGCCCAGCCCAAGCCCCACCAGCCTGCTACCTGGTTTCGATCACCAAGGCTTGGCGAGATACAGGAACCACGGGACGGACCCGTATCGGCCCTGCAGGAGCGGGCTGCGCAGTTGCCTTGAAAGGCGGGTGAGCAGCCGTGAGCCGGGCATTGCTGACCGCGTGATGGGACCCACATTGCACACAGCGAAAAAGCGCGCCACCTGGAAGCTCGATCAGGGAGGCTGTGGTCGAGGCAGTGGTCGTTCTGCACTGGCCACACTCAACCGTCAACGACAGTATGCGCGCCACATCGCCGGACGAAGCAAAACTCGCTTCAAAGGAGCGAACGACGAACGATGAGGTTGGCATCAGGCCTCCTGAACAAGGGAACGGTCAGAGCATGTCCGGCCACCCGTGACGGGGCTGTGGTGGCAGATTCTCGTGTCCGCTGCCCAAGCGGACGTCGTCCCGTTCGGAAGACCCGAGACCACCGACGGAGGACCCCATTGCAGGGGTCTCATCTCCGACGTTCTTTCGGTGTGGTGCCCCCGGCAGCCCATTTTGTGATGAGGGCAGCACTGCCGACGGCAATGGCGTCTTCCACGGCTCCTGTGCTGCTTTGGCCGTAGCGGGCGATTGCTCGCATGCGCAGGTTGAAGGTCACGTAGGCCATACCAACGGCGGCGCCGGCACCGAGAAGCGCGCCAAGCTTTCGCTGCCGATGGGGAGCGAGCGCCGCGCCTGCAATGAGCCCGGTAGCGACGCGCGCAACCATGCCTGCCGGAACGATGCGGTCGGGGGCCGATTTCATCTTGTCACCAACGAGCTCTCCGCCTGCCAATGCGAGCATGCCTGCGGAGGCGAGCTTGTTGGCCAGAAGACGAGGGGCACCATTATCGGCGGGCAAGTCACCGCTCCGCGCGGCGTTGGTCACTGCGGCCAAAGGGGTCATCGCGCGCATTCCCGCGACGGCTCCCATCAAAATCGAATGGATCAAGGCCATCTGGCTCTCCTGAATGGGGTGGAATCGCGGAGCCGGCTCTTAGGGCTTTGCCGGACGCTCGTAATCTTCCGGTTTGGCGGTGTGCTCCGCCTCAGGCATGTCCTTGTCTTTCCACGTGGCGTCATCGTTCCGGAGCTTGTCCGGGGTGTGCGCCTTGTCCTGGTCATCCACGTCGGCGCCGGGATTGAGGGGAAGTTTGCTCATGGGTCGCTCCGTGTTTGGTGTCGCCCTCTATGCTGCTACCTCCGCCATGAGAACGGCGTTTGGGCGGGCTCCACATTTTCACCACGCTGCCGTCACCGCCTAGCCACGTCGACGCGCCCTCACCTCGGGAGTGCGCTGGTGCCAGTGCTGCGGCTTTTCGGGAGGTCGGCGGCTTCATACCGCAGGTCACAGGCGAGGATGTGGCGCCGATTTGGGCACTTCAGCTCTCGCGAGCGAGCAGTGCTTAGCGAGCTCGCTTGGATGTTGGCATTGACACCGGCATGCCGGTTTACGAGGGCTATACGATCGAACGGGGCAGGTTCAACGGAACCATCTAATGGGCCGAGACCCAACTGGACCAGGACGATCACTCGCATCTAATTGATCCGGATGCCGAGCTCGAGGCTGTGATGCGCCACCAGTAGGGCCTCGCCGCCGAGCTACTGGAAGAGGCCTGTCGCACGTTCGGCTTGGGGCTGGTGATCAGTGTCCGCTTCTGGCCGGAAGCGGCTTGCCGGTGGCTATATGGAACAGCACGTACTGGTCCTAGCGCGGACCGCCACGGTAATGAGGCCGGAAGGAGGCTGGCCCCGCAGTCCTGCCTCACCCATAGTTAGGTAGTACGTAATCACTCCATGCCTGCATCATTGGTCGACGCTGTTCCAGCAGGTCGGTGCGGTGGTAAGCCGCTTCCACTTGACTCTTAACAGTATGGGCCAGCGCACGTTCTGCAAGATCTCTGGCGTAGCCATGCTCGCTGCACCAATCTCGGAAACTGGAGCGAAAACCGTGTGCGGTGGCCACTCGACCATTTGAGTCGCTGGGAGCCTCTAGTCGCCGCAACAGCGCCGTCAGGGTCATATCAGACATTACGGTTCTCGCGCGAACAGACGGGAAGGGCAGCTGATGGTGCTGGCCGAACTGCTGTTGGAGCAGAAGCAGCGCTTGCCTTGAGAGGGGTACTCGATGTGCTTGTTTCGCCTTCATCCGGCTAGCCGGAATTGTCCAGACTGCGCCCTGGAGATCCACCTCATCCCAAGTCATCCCGCGGACCTCCCCGGAACGGGCGGCAGTGAGAATAAGAAAGAGCATCGCTCGCCTTGTGACGTCCAGATCCGCAGCGCAGTCAAGCTCTGAGGCCGCAAACGCTGGCAGTGACTGCCATGGCATGGCTGGCTGGTGCTCCCGCCGGATGCTTATGCTCGCCTGTCCAGGAAGAAGGTGGCCGACTACGTCGACGGGGTTCGCGTTGTTGAAGCCATGGGCCCATCCCCATGCCATCACAGCATGAATCCGCTGCCTGACCCTCGAAGCTGTCTCCGCCTTCTCCAGCCAGATAGGTCTTAGTACGTCGGCCACATGACGCGGACTGAGCTGATCGATCTGGATTGCGCCGATCTTGGGAAAGGCATATTCAGTTAACGTGTTGATCCATTGCTGAGCGTGTTTGGCGTTCTTCCAGCCGGGCCTCAGCTCTTCGTGTACTTGGATAGCAGCCTCTTGGAAGGTTGGGACTACTCGTCTCTGTTCCTGAGCCTCCTTCTCAGTCAGCGGGTCTTGCCCGTTTGCGATCTGCTCACGCATCTCGCGGCCGATCTTTGCAGCCGTGGCGATTCCCACAGCGGGGTAGGCGCCCAGCCCGGCATTGCGTCGCTTGCCGCTAACGGGGCTTACGTAGCGGAGTACCCACTTGCCGCTGCCTTTTTGCTTCTTCGAGGGGAGCAGGGTTAGACCGGTTACGCCTCCGTGGGGAACCGGTCGGCTACCGGGGGTAATGCCTCTGGCCTTGAGATCTGTCAGGAGTGCCATGAGGCCCTTGGGTGGTTTCAGTATGCCATTGAGTATGCCATTTGTAGGCCGCTGTGAACGCACGTGCGTGGATGGTGCTGGATGCCATGCGAGCGTAAGGTGTTGACGCGGATGGATAAATGACCGGTTCGAAGTCCTTTCTGGACTGCTGTGGACCAATACATGGACGTCACTCTCTCCGCCAGATACGCAAAGCGCCCCGAAAGGGGCGTTTTGCGTATCTGGCGGAGAGAAAAGGGTGCCGACGCCACGCCGGTTCGACGGATTTGCCCGGAGCGAATCCGGACAGCCGAATGGCTGGCCCTGGAGCGCGCAGCGCGGAAGGGTTGGGTGCATGGATGCACCCAACAATCCCAGGCCACCGATCGCTATCAGCACGGAGGCGAGGATCGCAGCAGCCGCCGGCGTCAAGGGTGCGACATGCTCCGGGTCCCGTTTCATTCGTGACGCAGGCACGGTCCACAGCATTGCGTCCAGATTGAACTCGGACCATGTAGATCCCGTGGCTTCGCCAGCGCGCCGGGTTGCCACCCTCGCGCGGTCCCTGGATCTTGGCCCAGTCCAGTACGCGCTGCTATTGAGCCAGAATGAGGCGAAGTGAGACGGCGCAATCGGCCACTCTCACCGCCAATGATTCCAATGAAACGCTGCTGTCGTAAAACTGTTCGCCAGAGATGCCACGGCAACCCCCTACTCAAGTGCGGGGTAGGTGGGGTTGATGGGCCGCACTCGAATGCCGCGACTTTGATGTCTAACTCGACCAAGGCAGCCAAACAGTCAATGGACTTTCGGAAGTCGACGGGTTGGGGTGCAACTGCATTTTTTCGATTGTTGCGCCGGGTGCATCATGGTTTCTGGACTGCAGAAGAATCGGGAGTACAGCGTCCGGAATCACACGGCGGCTTCGAATGCGGAGTTCATGAAGCGTCTGCCATGGCCCAAAGCGTTTCGGCATTTCTCGCCACAGCAACAACTGAGTAGAGTACCCAGAGCACGCCATCGAGCGCCAGGCGGTCGCTCAGGCGGGGCAGCACTACGGTGAAGAGATCAGTAACCAAAGCCCAGGCCTCATCCGAGGTTTTATAAACTCTTTACCATCACGGGATTCTTTTCCGTAGATAGCTTTAAACTCTACAAAATTCTAGCTTCCGAGGGGCGCTGGATGGGTTTCTCGGGATTTCGTAAGGAGCCTAGAGGGCTCTATTGGCTTTTTTTATGCTGTTGAGTTTTCTCCAGACTTCCAGCCGGTTGTTTAAGGTGTTTGCAATTAATTGATAGTTTTCCTCAGTGTCGGGGATGTCTTCAAAGTACGCTATATTGCAGAACATGGTTGATATGTCAGTAAAGTAGAAGAAGCTCCAGCCTGGGCGGTAGTAAGCTTGCGTAAAAGAATTTCCTTCAGTGGTGAACAAGGCAGGATGCAGTGCTGCTCCTACAGCCTTGCGAATTATCGCAGCTTTCTCTGACGGGCCAGGCTCTTCTTCAAGAAGTTTATGTATTTCATTGTTGTTTTTCAGAAGGTTTTTGGAGGATGCCCATCTCAGGTAATAAACTGGAGCTACGCTATTTGCTGGTCTTTCTCCATCCGTCGCCGTATCGCGAAAGAAGTCGAAGGGTTGTATCTTTAAGGCCTCCTTGCCCTGTTTGATAAAATCATTGAGTATGTCCTTCATTGTTGCCATGCTCAGTTGTGATAGTAAATGCTAGACCATGGTTCGTAGTCTTTTAAATTCCATTCCAGTATGCAGTGATCTAAGTCATCTTTCAGTTTTCCGGAGGGATCTTGTTGCTTGATTTTATGGATAATAATTGATATTTGATTTTGACTCAGCTCAGCCCTGGGGTAATTTAATAAGCTGAGGGTCATGTCTGGTTGTTTGGCTATAAGCTCAGGTAGTATTTTTATGTACGCATTGTAGTAATCATTAAAAGCGGCATTCCCCAGGATGCTCATGCATAACTGCATTGTAGATGATTCGTATGGATCTAAAAAACTTCCCATTAAAATCTCTGTCGCATGCGCTGGTAGCTCTCGAGGTGCCTTGCATAGCAAGTTGTAGAAGTTGGTCGCCTTTTGGTCGCTTTTAGGGTGGGTGAGTGACGAACTAATTTCGCTAATCCATTGGGACAAATTCTGGGTAGTCATTAGATGCAACCTTTGCATGCGGTCCATGCTGGCATCTGTGCAATGGCAGTATCGTATTTGCTGCCGAATTTACCGCGAAAGTCATCAATAGGCACGTGATGCGAATCCCTTGGTGGATTGTGCGAGCCCCCCCCCCTCCCGTCTTATTGAACCATGCGTACCTCCTCTGTCGGCTTGGCCGGGTATGCCGTCTTGGAGTGCAGCACAGGGACCTTTTTTCATTCCTTTTCCTCTTCCTCCATAACTAGATTTCGCGCTTGCTTTGCCAACCTTACTAGCATGTTTTCCGACAAGTACACCGCCTTTGATGAGGCCTCCAGCGAAAGGGATCATTGCGAGTGCCGAGCTCCCGGCGCCTGCATAGTCGCCCCGACCGATGCTGATTAGAGCGCTTGCGCCACCGGTAAAGATACCCAGTCCCGGTACAAGGCTCGCCACGTCCAGGCCAAGCTGCACCCTATCAAGCATTCTTTCTGTCGTGTTTGCCTCCTCAAGGGTCTCGTAAGCTCCCCCGGCAGCCAGACACCCGATAAGTAGAGCTTTCTGGCATCTTTAACCAGCCAGGAGGTTGCATGCGCACATCAAAATTCACCGAGACGCAGATCATCACGATCCTCAAGCAGGGCGATGCCGGGCTTGCGGTGAAGGATCTATGTCGCCAGGCCGGCATCAGCACGGCGACGTATTACCAGTGGAAGAGCAAGTACGGCGGGCTTGAGGCGTCCGAGCTTCGTCGAGTCAAGGACCTCGAGGCTGAGAACGCCAAGCTCAAACGCATGTATGCGGAAATGGCGCTGGACAACGCGGCGCTGAAGGACCTGATCGCAAAAAAACTGTAGGGCCGGGTCAGAAGCGTGAGGCAGTGCGTTTCCTCATCGAGGTGCACGCGCGCCCCCTGAGCCGGTCCTGCGGTTACGTGGGTTTGTCTCGTGCGGCCTGGTATGCGCCGCCTGTAATGACCCACTGATTTCCTGCTCAGGTGTTACTTTCCCCGAAGGAGACACCGATGAACGAAGTGATGGAAGAAGAGATCAAGCGTTGGACGGCCCGTCGCAAGTCGGCACTGGTCCTTGAGATCATCCAGGGCAAGACCACCGTGGCTGCGGCCAGTCGCCAGTTCGACCTGACGCCGGCCGAGATCGAGAGCTGGGTGGACGATGGCAAGCGCGGCATGGAGAACGCGCTGCGGGCCAAGCCGGAGGACGTGCGCGAGCAGTACGAGCGCCAGCTCAAAGACCTGCAGGAAGCCTACGGCGAGGCCATGCTGGAGATCCGCGCCCGA
>NZ_JBHFHW010000040.1:176611-188286 GCF_057333975.1 Stenotrophomonas sp. AGC87 | reverse complement strand
CCTCAGGACATCTGCATCGCGCGGAGCCGGCCAGCGGCCGGCACTACCGGACGCGGATCGCGCCGCTTTTGCCGCATAATTGCCGAATGACCGACGACCGCATCATCGCCGCCGGTGCCACCCGCGAAGACGAGGGCACCGACGCCAGCATCCGCCCCAAACGCATGGCCGATTACCTCGGTCAGGCCCCTGTGCGCGAGCAGCTGTCGATCTACATCGAGGCGACCAAGGCCCGTGGCGACGCGCTCGACCACGTGCTGATCTTCGGGCCGCCGGGCCTGGGCAAGACCACGTTGAGCCATGTGATCGCCAATGAGCTGGGGGTCGCGCTGCGCGTCACCTCCGGCCCGGTGATCGAAAAGGCCGGCGATCTGGCCGCGCTGCTGACCAATCTGCAGCCGCACGATGTGCTGTTCATCGATGAAATCCACCGCCTGTCGCCGGTTGTCGAAGAAGTGCTGTACCCGGCGATGGAAGATTTCCAGATCGACATCATGATCGGTGAGGGCCCCGCGGCCCGCTCGATCAAGATCGATCTGCCGCCGTTCACCCTGATCGGCGCGACCACCCGGGCAGGCCTGCTGACCGCGCCGCTGCGTGACCGCTTCGGCATCGTGCACCGGCTGGAGTTCTACACCCCGGAAGAGCTGACGAAGATCGTCCGGCGTTCGGCCAGCATCCTCAACATTGATTGCACCGCCGAAGGCGCGGCCGAGATCGCACGGCGCTCGCGCGGCACCCCGCGTATCGCCAACCGGCTGCTGCGCCGCGTGCGCGACTTCGCCCAGGTGAAGGCCGCCGGTCACATCGATCAGGACGTTGCCCAGGCCGCGATGCAGATGCTCAAGGTCGATCCGGAGGGCTTCGACGAACTCGATCGGCGCCTGCTGCGGACCATGGTCGATTACTTCGACGGTGGCCCGGTCGGCATCGAGTCGCTGGCGGCGGCCCTGTCCGAAGAGCGTGGCACGCTGGAAGACGTGGTCGAGCCGTACCTGATCCAGCAGGGCTTCCTGATCCGCACCGCGCGGGGCCGCATGTGCACGCACAAGGCCTACCGGCACATGGGGCTGAAGCCGAAAAACCCGCCGGCAGACCTGTTCGCGGAGGTCCCGGATGTCGGTTGAGCCCCGGGCTGAGCCCCGATTCAGTTGGCCGACACGCATTTACTGGGAAGATACCGACGCTGGCGGGGTGGTGTACCACGCCCGCTACGTGGCCTTCATGGAACGGGCGCGCACGGAATGGATGCGCGCATTGGGGTATGGTCAGGAGCGGATGCGCTGCGACCATGGCCTGGTGTTCGCGGTGCGCAGCATGACCCTGGATTTCCTCAAACCGGCGCGCCTGGATGATGCGCTGGATGTCACCGCCACGCTGGTGCAGTGCAAGCGCGCCAGCATGGTGTTCGCGCAGGCCGTGTGCCGGGGCGGGGAAACACTGCTGACCGCGCAGGTGAAGATCGCCGCGCTGGATGCAACCACCTTCAAACCGCGTGGCATGGACGATGCACTGCATGCCGCGCTGAAACACCTCGAATTTCCAGAATCCGCATACTGAGGAACAACGGATGATCGCAATGCTCCTGGCCCTGCAGGCCACGGTGACCGAAGCGCTGCCGCAGGAAGTCACCAGCGCCGCGGCGCAGACTGTCGCCCAAGCCGCGCATGGCGGTGGCATCAATTACCTGGACCTGATGATCAAGGCCAGCATCCCGGTGAAGATCATCGTGCTGCTGCTGTTGGCCGGCTCGTTCATCAGCTGGGTGATCATCTTCCGCAAGGCACGTGTGTTCAACGCCGCCAACCGCGCCGCCGACGAGTTCGAAAGCCGCTTCTGGTCCGGTGCGGACCTGGGCAAGCTGTACAGCTCGGCGACCGACCGCAATCGCCAGGTCGGCGGCCTGGAAGCGATCTTCGAAGCCGGTTTCCGCGAGTTCACCCGCCTGCGCGACAAGCGTCGCCTGGATGGCCGTGCCCAGCTCGAGGGCGCCCAGCGCGCCATGCGCACCACCTACACCCGTGAAGTGGACCAGATGGAGCGCAGCCTGGAGCTGCTGGCCAACATCGGCTCGACCGCCCCGTACGTGGGCCTGGTCGGCACCGTGTTCGGCATCATGGTGACCATGCACGACATGATCAACAGTGGCGAGCAGGCCGGCATCGCCTCGGTCGCCCCGGGTATCTCCGAAGCCCTGTTTGCCACCGCGATCGGCCTGTTCGTGGCGATCCCGGCGGTATGGGCCTACAACCGCTTCACCACCCGCGTGGAGCGCATGTCGGTGCGCTTTGAAACCTTCGCAGAAGAGTTCAGCTCGATCCTGCAGCGTCAGACCGCGGGCGACGAGTAAGCGCCCAGCACAGGAGTCCTGCCATGACCGCAGCCATTGGCCGCCGCAAGCGCCGAAAGCTCAAATCCGAAATCAACGTCGTGCCGTACATCGACGTCATGCTGGTGCTGCTCATCATCTTCATGGTGACCGCGCCGCTGCTCACACTGAGCTTTGAAGTGGATCTGCCGACCTCCCAGGCCAAGGCGCTGGAGAGCAAGCAGGATCCGGTAATCGTGTCCGTCCGCCTGGATGGCCAGCTCAGCCTGAAGCTGCCCGAGGCCAAGGACCCGGAACCGATGGATGCGGCCCGGCTGCAGGCCCAGCTGTCCGCGCTTTCCTCGCAGGACAAGAACCTGCGCGTGATCGTCGCCGCCGACAAGGCCGTGGCGTATGAGAAGGTGGTCGCGGCCATGGACGTGATCAAGCGCGCCAACGTGGAAAAGGTGGGCCTGGCGACCGATGCACGCTGAAGCCCTGCCACCGCAGCGTCAGCCTGACGAGAAGTGGGGTCTGCCGATCGCGCTGGCGCTCGGTGTGCACCTGCTGCTGGCCCTGATCTTCATCGCCGCCTGGTTGTGGTCGCCGCAGCGCACCACCGAAGCGGCCGCCGGCGATCCGGCAATCGAAGCCAGCCTGCAGCTGTCCGCCTCCGAAGCCTCGGCCGCGCGCCAGGCGCTGCGGGCCTCCGAAACGCTGCCGGACCTGCCCGAGCCGGTCGCCGAGCCCGAGCCGGTGCCGGAAGATACCGTCCCGCCGCCGCAGCCGATTGAAGAGCCGCGCCCTCAGGATGCTCCCACCCCGCAGCAGCAACAGGCCCAAGAGCGCATCGCCCAGCCCGATACGGTCGATCAGGAAGCGGTCAACGCGCTGGCGATCTCGGCTGAAAAGGCCAAGCAGGAGCAGGAAGCCAAGCGCCGCCAGGAACAGGTCGACCTGACCGAGCGCAAGCGCCAGGAGCAGGCCGAGCAGAAGCTGCGCCTGGCCAAGCAGCAGGAAGAGGCCGAGCTGAAGAAAAAGCTGGCCGAGCAGGAGCAGAAAGCCAACGACGCCAAGGCCGACGCCGAGCGCGACAAGAAGCTCGCCGAGATCCGCCGCAAGCGGGCCCAGGCCGAGAACGAAGCCAAGCTGGCCGAACAGAAGCTGCGCCAGGTCACGGCCGCGCGTGCCGCCAATGCCTCGGCTTCAACCGCCGGGGCGACCGGTGCCGCCAAGCCGGCTGCCGGTGCCGGTGGCACCAGTGACGATCTCAGCGCCAAGTACGCGGCGGCCATCCAGCAGAAGGTCTCGGCACAGTGGACCCGTCCGGATTCGGTCCCGCTGGGTCAACGTTGCCAGGTCTCGATCACCCAGATTCCGGGTGGGCAGGTGATCCAGGCCAAGGTCAGCGGCAGCTGCCCGTTCGACGAGGCAGGCCGCCGTTCGATCGAGGCCGCCGTGTTGAATGCCCAGCCGTTGCCATACCGCGGCTTCGAATCTGTGTTCGCGCGCACCATCAACTTCACATTCACTGCCCAGGATTGACCCGGCAGGCCGCTGATCCCGCCGGATCAGCGGTCATGGCAGGCGCGTGCCACGGGCCTTTGCGCAGGCCAACAGCGCCTGATGGGGTTAACGGCGTGTGAGTTTTGTGCGCCCGGTGACTCGGAATTCACACGGCCTTGGTTCATGATTGCGAAACTGTTCACCGCGGTCCTGTTATCCCTCGTTCTGGTTTCCCCCCTATTGAGCGCTCCATGAAAAAAATGCCTCGTTGGCTTGCCGTTGTTGCGGCCCTGTTGTTGCCCTTCGCTGCCATGGCGCAGCAGAAGGGGCTGGATATCGACATCATTGGCGGCAATGCCTCCGCCACGCCGATCACCGTCGTCCCCATGCCGTATCAGGGGTCGGCCGGTGCACCGCAGACCGATGTGGCCGCCGTGGTGCGTGCCGACCTGGACCGTTCCGGCCAGTTCCGCACTCTGCCGGAAGCCCAGATCGTCGAAAAGCCGACCCGTGGCAGCGAGATCCAGTTCGCCACCTGGCGCGCGCTGAAGCAGAACTACATCGTGGTCGGCCGGGTGATGGACGCCGGCGCTGGCGCCTATCGCGTCGAGTACGAGCTGTACGACGTGCCCAAGGGCGAGCGCCTGCTGGGCCTGGCGATGACCGCCCGTGGCAACGCCATGCGCGATGTCGCCCACCAGATGGCCGACGCCATCTATGAAAAGATCACCGGTGTGCGCGGCGCCTTCTGGACCCGCATCGCCTATGTCACCGCCAGCGGGAAGGGCGATGCCATGCGTTATGCGCTGATGGTGGCCGATTCGGACGGCTTCAACCCGCAGACCATCGTGCGCTCGGCCGAGCCGCTGCTCTCGCCGAGCTGGAGCCCGGACGGCAACAAGCTGGCCTATGTGAGCTTCGAGCGCGGCAACTCGGCGATCTACATCCAGAACATCTCCAGCGGCGCCCGTGAACTGGTCACCAGCTTCCGCGGCATCAACAGCGCCCCGTCGTTCTCGCCGGATGGCCGCCGCCTGGCCCTGTCGCTGTCGCGCAGCGGCAACCCGGAAATCTACGTGATGGACCTGGGCAGCAAGCAGCTGACCCAGCTGACCAACCACTTCGCCATCGATACCGAGCCGACCTGGAGCCCGGATGGCAGCAGCGTCTACTTCACCTCCGACCGTGGCGGCCGCCCGCAGATCTACCAGGTTGCGTCCAGCGGTGGCAGCGCGTCGCGCGTGACCTTCCAGGGCAACTACAACGCCACCCCGAGCCTGTCCTACGACGGCAAGAAGCTGGTGGTCGCCCAGGGCAGCGGCAACACCTACAAGATCGCGATGATGGACAGCAGCACGGGCTCGGCCCGCTGGAACACGCTGTCGCCAGGGTCGCTGGACGAATCGCCGAGCTTCGCGCCCAACGCGAGCATGGTGTTGTACGCCGCCCGTGAGGGTGGTCGTGGAGTGTTGTACGCCGTTTCGGCCGATGCGCGCGTGCGCCAGCGGCTTGTTCTGGCGGACGGTGATGTTCGCGAGCCTTCTTGGTCGCCATACCGTACAAAGCGCTAACAGAGTGTTAAGATTTCGCCGTATTCATCCCTCATCCGGCTTTAGGAGCCTCAAAGGTATCGCCATGAACAAGACCACCCGCGTTCTGCTTGTCTCCCTGTTGTCCGTGGCCGCCCTGGCCGGTTGTTCCAAGAAGGTCAAGGAAGTGCCGGCTGCCCCGGTTGATACCGGCAGCACCACCGCTCCGACCGGCCCGTCCACCTCCGGCCTGTACGGCCCGGGTGATCTGGATACCGATTCCTGCCTGCGCCAGCGCGTGGTGTACTTCGACCTGGACAAGGAAGACGTGAAGCCGGAATTCCAGGCCATCATGGCTTGCCACGCCAAGTACCTGCGTGACCGTCCGTCCTCGCGCATGACCCTGCAGGGCCACACCGATGAGCGCGGTTCGCGCGCTTACAACCAGGCCCTGGGCGAGCGTCGTGGCAACGGCGTGTCCTCGGCACTGCAGGCCAACGGTGGTTCGGCTTCGCAGCTGACCGTCGTGTCCTACGGTGAAGAGCGTCCGGTCTGCACCGAGTCGGGCGAGTCCTGCTGGTCGCAGAACCGTCGCGTCGAGATCGTGTACACGGCTCAGTAATAGATGCGCTTTCGATTTCTATCGATGATCGTTGCGGCAGCCCTCGTGGCTCCCCCACCGGCCAATGCGCAGCGCCAGAGTCTGGCCGACCGCGTCGGCGCGCTTGAGCAGCAGGCGAACAACAACCAGTCCAACATGGACATGCTCAATCAGCTGAATCAGCTGCGTACCCAGTTGCAGGCGCTGCAGTCGCAGGTCGAGCAGCTTCAGCACGACAATGAGCAGCTCAAGCAGTCCGCCAAGGACCAGTATCTGGACCTGGACAGCCGTCTGAACCGCCTGGAAGGTGGAGCCCCCGTGCTTCCTGCCGCCCCGGCCGCAGCCGCGCCTGCCCCCGCTGCATCCCCGAAACCGGCAACGGCCGCTTCCGAGCGGCCGCCAAGCGTGCACGGCGATGCCGGCAGCCTGGCCGCCAGTGGCGATGAACGCACCGCCTACAATGTCGCCTTCGATTCGCTCAAGGCCGGCAAGTACGACGACTCGGCGCAGCTGTTCATGAGCTTCCTCGAGCTGTACCCCAACGGCGTCTATACCCCCAACGCGCTGTACTGGTTGGGCGAAAGCTATTACGCCACCCGCAATTTCCCGCTGGCTGAGGCGCAGTTCCGCGACCTCATCTCGCGCTACCCGACCCATGACAAGGCGTCCGGTGGCCTGCTCAAGATCGGCCTTTCCCAGTATGGCGAAGGCAAGGTCGACCAGGCCCAGGCGACCCTCGAGCAGGTCGTGTCCACGTATCCCGGCTCCGACGCCGCGCGCACTGCGCAGGACCGTCTGCAGTCGATCCGGCTGGGTCAGCAGATCCGCTGAACCCGCCCCGGGCCGCTCAAGCGGCCGGGCCCGGTATAATGATGGATTGCCAACCGGGCGCTGCCCGGTCCTCCGTGCCGGGCCATGCCCGGCTGTTGTCGTTTCCGAAGCCGTCCGCCAAGAATCACCGCCATGACTACGAGCCTGTCCGCTGCCGCCGCACTCCCCAGTGAGATCGTGCAGTCCCCACTGCCGCGACTGAAGATCACCGAGATCTTCCTGTCCCTGCAGGGCGAAGCCGATACCGCCGGCTGGCCGACCGTGTTCGTGCGCCTGACCGGCTGCCCGTTGCGCTGCACCTATTGCGATACCGCCTACGCCTTCCATGGCGGCACCTGGTGGGACATCGACGCGATCGTGGACGAAGTGCTGGCCCAGGGCGTTCACCACGTCTGCGTGACCGGTGGCGAGCCGCTGGCGCAGAAGCGCTGCCTGGTGCTGCTGGAGAAGCTCTGCGACGCCGGCCTGGACGTCTCGCTGGAGACCTCGGGTGCGCTGGATGTCAGTGGCGTGGATCCGCGCGTGTCGCGCGTGGTCGACCTGAAGACCCCCGGCTCCGGCGAAATGGCCCGCAACCGCCTGGAGAACCTGCCGCTGCTGACCAAGCGCGACCAGATCAAGTTCGTCCTGTGCAGCCGTGAGGATTACGAATGGGCCCGCGGCATGGTCCGCGAGCATCGCCTCAACGAGCGCAGCATGGTGTTGTTCTCGCCGAGCAAGAGCGAGGTCAGCCCGCGCGAGCTGGCCGACTGGATCGTGGCCGACCGCCTGCCGGTGCGCTTCCAGATGCAGCTGCATAAGCTTTTATGGAATGACGAGCCGGGCCGATAAGCCGCCTCGGCATTCCCTGACGTACCCGGCGCGGGACAGCGTGCTGGCTCCCTGCAAACCACCGGAAACACCCCCCATGAAAAAAGCAGTCGTCCTCCTGTCCGGCGGCATGGACTCCGCCGCCGTTGTCGCCATCGCCCGCGAGCAGGGTTTTGCCGTCCACGCCCTGAGCGTGCGCTACGGCCAGCGCCACACCTCCGAACTCGATGCCGCCGCGGCGGTCGCCAGCGCGCTTGGCGCGGTCGCCCACAAGACCGTCAATGTCGACCTGCGCAGCATCGGCGGCTCGGCCCTGACCGACGATATCGACGTTCCTGAAGCGGGCGGGGAGGGCATCCCGGTCACCTACGTGCCGGCGCGCAATACCATCATGCTGTCCGTCGCACTCGGCTGGGCCGAGGTGCTGGGCGCCAACGACATCTTCTGCGGCGTCAACGCCGTGGACTATTCCGGCTACCCGGATTGCCGCCCCGAATTCATCCAGGCCTTCCAGACGTTGGCCAACCTGGCGACCAAGGCGGGCGTGGAAGGCGCGGGCATCCAGGTCCACGCGCCGCTGCAGTTCCTGAGCAAGGCCGATATCGTGCGTGAAGGCGTCCGCCTGGGCGTGGACTTCGGCCTGACCGTGTCCTGCTACAACGCCGACGACCAGGGCCGAGCCTGCGGGCATTGCGACGCCTGCCGCCTGCGCGCGCAGGGTTTCACGGATGCCGGCGTGCCGGACCCGACTCAGTACGTGTGATGCGGGACGGGTACGCATGAGCGCGAAGATGCGTTAGAATGCGCACCCCCGGCGTCACGTCGGGGATGCAATGGGCCGTTAGCTCAGTTGGTAGAGCAGAAGACTTTTAATCTTTTGGTCGATGGTTCGAATCCATCACGGCCCACCATTGCATCCATGATCAAGGCGACCGCGAGGTCGCCTTTTTCATGCGCGGAGCTGGGCGTGTCCGCAACCGCCGGGCGAGGCACCAGCTGTCTGCATCTGACAACACTTCGCGAAGGTCCCTGACCCACGTTGAGGCCGTGGCTGATGCCCGTTCGTCACGTACGCGCGCACGCTGCCCGCACTGACCTTGGGCACGGCACGCGGCCATTTCGCAGAAGGCAACGGCGCCGCCCGGTCGACACGGGGCGATGTGATGACGCTGCTGTTGGAGCTGCTGCAGGCCGCGCTCGTCTTCACCGCGGTGCTGGGCGTGGCGACGGGGGTGCAGCTCGGGTGGCGTTGGTATCGGCGCCGGGATGACGGGCCAGCGACGGCCGGCATGGGGCGCGGCCGCCAGTGACATCGCGCGGGATTCCGCGGCGACGGGCATGCCCGGCCGCGATGCGGATCAAGCGCTCGCGCGTGCCCGCGGTGTACTGCGCAGCGAGCGCAGCAGGCACAAGGCCGACACCAGGCAGGCAAGAATGATCGCCATCGACACCGGCAGCTGAAATGCGCGATGGCCATGCAGCGCGAAGCCGAGGTGGATGATGAAGGTGGCCAGGCCCAGTGCCGCGCAGAGCCTCGCGAAACCGCGTGCCTTGCCGGTCTGCAGCACCACATGGCGGTAGCCGAGCACCAGCACGCCCACGGCGATCAGATTGAACACCAGGAAGCCCTGCACGCCACCTGGCAGCAGGAACATCTCCCACTCACGCCAGAAGGCGGCATCGATCTGATGGAGAATCAAGGCGAGCAGCGTGGCGAAGTAACGTCGTTCCATGAGGTGGGCGATGCCAGACGCTGCGGATCCTGCAGCGTGCGTAGTGTAGCGGCCCACCACGTGTGACTACTGCGCCGCCGGGGGCCGGACTCAATGCATCCCGATATCGCCGGTGAGCGTATCCACCACGCGCTGCGCCCGTGCCCGTGCGCTTTCTCCACTGCGCGGAACAACGGGCAGGTCCGGGGTGATGCCGGCAACTTCGTCGCTGCCGTCGGCACGCAGGCGTACGCAGTTCGGCACGCGCACACGCAGGTGCGAATGGGGGAGTTCAGGCGGCGCCTCTGCACTCATGAACCCACAGCCATAGCCACCGCTGCGCGTACCGACCACGCGGGCGATGTGGTCGTCCTGCATGCGCGCGGCAAACATTTCGGCCGAGGAAGCGGTCTTTCCGTTGGTCAACACATACACCGGGCCATTCCATGCGCCCCAGTGCCCGCGCACATCCTGTGCCCAGTCCAGGCGGTGGGCGATCAGGAAATCATCGAGGGTGTCCACGGCAGGGCTCGGCAGCGGACCGCCGGACGTACCCGCCGCGACCAGACGTCGGCACGGTGCGGCGTCCCATGCCTGCTGCGTGTGCCAGGCCCAGGACAGATCGCAGGGCGGCATCGCCGCCGCCTGCCGCGATGCCTGGAAGACGGCGCGCTGCGTGCTCAACAGCCGGCGGGCGGCCGACTTGGGGTGGTGATGGCGCAGCGCGTCGTCGAGGCGGTCGTACTGCTCATCCAGATACGGTTTGCCCGCCGCCGACTGGCTGACTTCCAGCACAGCGGAGGCCACCGGCTGCGAAGTGAACAGGCGCGCGAGTGTGTCGCCGCTGTCGTCGCCGCCCGGGTTGTCACCCACATCCACCAGCACCGCGTCCACGCCCTCCTGCTGGAAGCGTCGCAGGCTGGCGGCAATCGCGGCGACCCAGCTGCGGCCCAATGTGCCGCGCATCTCGGCGGTGGAGCCGGCCTGCCGCAGGTGTGGCCACAACGCGTGGCACACGCCTGGATAGCGCAGCGCATCGAACTCGTGCAGCCGCAGCAGGCCGATCGTGTGCCCGTCCGGCAAGGACAGCGTGCCGGCGCGCAGCATGGGGTCGGCCACATCGTTCAAGGGGTGGTAACCCGGCAGCGTGTCCAGCGGCAGGCTGAAATCGTGGCGACCCTCGTCGGATACACCAAGCAATGCACAGCCTGCGCCAGCGCCCAGGGCCCGTGGGTCCACAGCAGCGGGCGCCGGGGAGCTGGGGGCGTGTTCAAGCGGATCGAGAAGACTGAGGTGGCCGTCATGGAAGCCGGCCAGGAAGGTGCGAAGGGCCTGGGCCGCTTGCGCATCGGTATGCGCTTCGGCCAACGAGCGCTGCGCGGACGCATCCAGCGCGGGGAGATCCACACCGCCCTGAGGCGAGGCGACCCAGGCCAGATGCGCGTAATCCTGCTCCAGGACCTGCTTGAGTGCCGCATGGTCGGCCTGCCAGGCGCTGCGATCGAATGCCGGTGTGGCACGGGATGCTTCCGGCGATGCCATGGTCAGCATCGCCAGCGTGATCACGATCCCTCTCGTTCCTGCCATACAGCCTCCTTGCGGCCCGGAGCGATGCCCATACGGGGCGAGGGCGACCGGATCATGCGTGCGCGATTGACTGCCTTGGATCGTAGCCAATGTGCTTCACCGTCGGTAGTCCCGCTCACGCCGCCGTACCCCTGGCGGGCGCACCATCACGCCATACCCGGCCACAGTGGGCGTCCACGATCCCACGGAGCGCTGTCATGACGACTGCTACTAACGGTCACGCGATACGCGAGCTGAACCAGATCATCGGTATCGCGCGCGACGGTCACGAGATCTACGCGAAGGCGATTGCCGGCGTGCAGATGCACGATCCGCAGTTGAGCGCTTTGATGATGCGGATGGCTGCATCGAAAACGCACATCGTCGATGGCGTCACGCGACTGGTGCGCGATGCCGGCGGCCAGCCCGCCCGCCACGGCACCCTGGCCGGCAACGTCCGGGGGTGCTTTGGCTGGCTGGGGACCGTGCTGGGCGATGCGGGAATCCAATACGTGAGCGAGAGCCAAGCCGCAGAGGGGCGACTGGTACGCGCGCTGGAGAGCAGCGTGCAGGACGGCGCACTGCCGGCACACGCACGACGCACGCTCAATGGCATGCTGCTGGAGACGCGGCTGTGCTGGGATGACATGCGCCAGCAGCTGGATACGCTGCGAGAGCGCGACGCGTAAGCGCCAGTGCGGCATAACGAACGTACGCGGAAGAACGGATCCCGGCGGTTCGCGGTGCATCGGCCGTGTTGCCCGATCGGATGCTTGCGGCCAGACATGTGAGGGGGGCGCGGATGCGCAGCC
>NZ_JBHFHW010000040.1:166474-176559 GCF_057333975.1 Stenotrophomonas sp. AGC87 | reverse complement strand
GCGCGGCCCCCCCCCCCACCCTGCGGCGAAGGAATTACTTCTGCTGCGGCTTGTTGCCCGCGTCAGGGGCTTTCTTGGTGTCCTGTTCCTGCTTCTGCTGCTTGGCCTGCGCGTCCTTGCGGTCCTGTTCGGACTGCGGACCGTTCTGGGCAGTAGCGGCGTTCTTGACGTTGTTTTCGTTGTTCTGCATGTTGGACATGGGTAACTCCAAGGCGACGTTATGTCGCACTGCCATCGTGCACTTGGCGCTGTTACGCGAGGGTCGCACTTGCATGAGCACGGGGTCAGGGCTGTCTCAACGAACGCTGGTAATGCGGTGCTTTTCGGCTGAACAGGGAGATCGCAGCCGCGCATGCACGCTGCACGCGCGCGATCACGCACAATAGGCTGTCTTTGAGCTGATCGTTGTTGGAGGTGCCATGAAACGTGTCGTCCTGCTGGGCCTGGGGGCGCTTGCGCTCGCAGCGTGCTCCAAGCCTGAGCCCGCCGATCAACCGGCCACGCCTTCGGCGTCCGAATCGCCCGCCGCTGAGGCGCCCGCCGCATCATCCGCTCCTGCGGCCGCCCAGCAGTCGCCCTCGTTCGATTGCGCCAAGGCGCACTCCGAGGCCGAGCAGCAGGTGTGTGGCGACGCTCGCTTGGCCGCGCTGGACCGCCAGCTGGCCGCGCTCTACAAGCGCGTGCAGACCAGCCCGGACGAGCTGGACATCGCAGCCGAGCAGCGTGGCTGGATCAAAGGGCGCGATGCCTGTTCGCGCGCGGTCGATCCGCACCGTTGTCTCGTGGAGTCCTATCAGACCCGGCTGGTCGAGCTGACCATCAATGGCGGCGGCATCCAGGTGCCGGCCAAGGTCGAGTATCGCTGCGATGACAACAGCAAGCCGGTGACGGCGGTGTTCTACAACGACATCGACCCGACCGCGGCCGTGGTCAGTTGGGGCAATGACCAGGCGATCGTGTTCCCGGTGCCGGTCACTCGCGAGGAAAACAACGGTGGCCGCTGGGGGCGCGAAGGTGTCGACCTGCGTACCCACAACGACCAGACCACGCTGGAGTTCTACGGCACCACGCTGCAGTGCCAGATCGCCAAGTGATGGCGGCCCCCGCCGCGTTGCTCAAGGCACGCGGCGGTAACGCACCTCGTTCTGGCGGTCGCCCACTTCGGTGGTGACGAAGCCCTCACGGCTCTGGCTGATGTCGAACACGCTGCTGCCGACGTTGAGCTGGCCGCCATTGACCCAGCCATTCAACGACTGCCCACGCGTCTGTGCGCTCATGCGGCCGTCGCTGTCGATGCGCATGCGGATGTCGGCGTTGAAGGTCGGGTTGTAGCCCTCGAATTCGCCGATCATCCAGGTGGGCACATAGGACGTGTGGCGCGCGCCCTGGTAGTTCTCGTCGTCGTAGCGCGCATCATCCTTGTCGGCGTTGTGCGCCAACGCGCCGAGAATCGCCGCGCCGATCAGAACGCCGGCCGCGACCTTGGCGTCGTGGTTGTCCTTGTCGTGGCGGTCATCGCGATCGCTGCCGCCGTGCACCCGGAACGAGGCGCGGCAGCCATCGTCGACCCATACCTCGCGGCGGTCGTAGTCCCAGTTGCGGCCCTGGCGGCAGTCCGCACCGGACAGTTTGCGGTCCAGGGTGACGTAGCCCGCGCGGGGCAGGGTGCAGGACTGATAGCGGTTGTCGCGGCTCTCGCAGGTGACGAAGTCATCCGCGCGCGCATCTTCCAACGGCAGCATCAACAGCAAGGGCGTGGCCAGCAGCATACGGAAGAGCATATCGTCGATTCCGGCAAGGAAAAGGAGCGTGTCACATCGTATGGAAAGCGGGAGGCCCCGTTCCCGGCACCGACGATGGCCACGCGGACATGAAATCCGGATGAAGATCACTGCGCTGCGCGCGCGGACGGCTGCAGGCCGCCGCACGTGACTCGCCTCAGGCGCAGGCCGCCAACGGGTGCTGGAAGCAGGCACGGATCGCGTCGAGCAGCTCGCTCATGCTGTAGGGCTTGGGCAGAAAATGCATGCCCGGGCCGAGCTGAGGCACCACCACGGAGGGCTCCAGGCCCGAGGTGACCAGCACCGGCAGCCCGGGCTGTTCCTGCTTGACCCGATGCGCCGCCTCGATGCCACTCACCGCGCCCAGGCAGACATCGGTGAACACCAGATCGAAGCGCTCGCCGGCCTGCAGCAGGCCCAGTGCGGCTTCGGCGGAGCTGACCGCAACGACTTCGCACGCCTGGCTTTCCAGTGCCATGCGGCTGAGCTCGCGGGTGTCTTCGGTGTCTTCGATCAACAACACGCGCGGTTCGGGATGGTGCTTGGACAACAACATGGAGCGTGGTTCCTGCTTACCCCCGGAGAGGGGCGCGCAAGTATCGCGGGGCGCTGGTGAGGAGATCGTCGACGCCGCCCCAATGCCGGGTGAACCCAGCGATGCCATGCCACCCATGCCGCTCAGGCAACGGCCGGCGGCCGCCTGAGTCGGCGGTGCCAAGCCCACACCAGCCCGACCGCCAAGCCCGCTGCCGACAGGCGCAGCACCGTCGCCGGCCAGCCGACGGCGGTCGCCTCGGTGATCACGAAGACGTTCCAGGCCAGGTTGAGCGAGACGTGCAGCGCCAGCCCGCTCCACAGGGTGTAGTCGTCCAGCGTATTGAGCCAGGCGAACACCAGCCCGCCGATGCCGGTGATGGCGAACACCTGCAGCGCCATGCCGCCGCCGCCACCGAATGACCACCAGTGGATCGCACCGAAAATCACCGCCTGCACCAGCGCGGCGGCCAGCCACGGCCAACGCTGCTGGCGGTGCGCAAAGATGAAACCGAAGCCGCGGAAAATGATCTCCTCGGCCAGCGGGAACAACACCCCGAGCATCAACAGGGCCAGCAGGTCCTGGGTGGGATTCACCCCGCCCAGCCACCACAGGCCGAGCCAGCAGGGCAGGGTCGCCAGCAGGGCCAGCGCCGGGCCCTGCCAGCCATTCCAGCGCAACCCGAGCAGCGCATGCAGGCGTTGACCGGGGCGCAGCAGCAGCGCAGCCACCGCCAGCACCAGCAGCACGCCCAGGCCGTTGTCGAGGATGGCGCCGCCATAGGGAATGGGCAGCTTCGGAATTGGCGTGCCCAGCCACGCGGCGAGGTCGCGCAGATTGATCGACACGGCCAGGGTCAGCACCACCGCGCAGGCGGCCAGCCAGGTGGGCAGGCGAAGGGACGGCATGGGACGCTCCATATCCAGGGACGGCGTGGATTGTTCGTCATTGCCACACCAGCAGCATGGGGCATAGGTCGGGGGGCCATCGGTCATGGCCGCGTTGCACCACGGTCAGGTGCGACCGGCTAGAGTGCGGCTTTACCCCTTGGACGACCGCCCATGCAATGCCCCGTATGCAAAACCCAAGCGCTGCAGATGTCCGAGCGCCAAGGCATCGAGATCGACTACTGCCCGCAGTGCCGTGGCGTGTGGCTGGACCGAGGTGAGCTGGACAAGATCATCGAGCGCTCGGCTGGTGCCGCCGCCCCTGCGCCGGTGCGCGCGGCCGCACCGCCGCCGCCGGCTGCCGTGCAGCACCGTGATACCCGCCACCTGGGCCAGCAGCAGTACGGCGACCAGCAGGGCTACCGCAAGAAGAAGAAAGAGAGCTTCCTGTCGGACCTGTTCGACTTCTGATGCATGCCTGCGCTGCGCTCAGGCGCGGCGCAGGATGAACTCCCGGTCGACGCTCTCGCCGACCGGGAAATCGTATTCGCCCACCTTGCGGCAGCCATAGCGTGCGTAGAAGCGTTGCGCACCCAGATTCTCGGACCACACGCCGATCCACAGCGTGCGCCGCCGCGGTTGATCCAGCCATGCCAGGAACGCGTCCATCAGGCGCGCGCCGTGACCACCAGCCTGGTGGCTGGCGAGCACGTACAGTCGCTTGAGCTCGATATCGCCCTCGCTGGCCTCGGCATGCGGCAGGCTGTTCGGGCCTGCGGCGAGATAGCCCACCACACGGTCGCCGTCGTCCAGCAGCCACGCCGCGTTGCGTGGATCGGCGAGCTCGCGGCGCTGCGGCTCGGCCGAATAGTGGCTGTGCAGGAACGTGTGCAGGTCCTGAGGCGGGTAGGAATCGCCGAAGGTTTCGGTGTAGGTGGCGATGGCGATCGCCGACAGCGCAGCGGCATCGGCAACGGTGGCACGGCGGATGGTCAACGTCATGGCACAAGGCAGGCAGGTGGGGCCGGCAGCTTACGCCATCGCCCGGGGTCGGCCGTGGTTCCGGGTGCATGAGGCACCCGGAACCTGTCATGGCTGCTGGATCAGAACCAGACCCGCACGCCCGCCACCCAGCGGGTATCGCGCGCACGTTCGCCGGCTGCTTCGTGGTAGTCGGCGGTATCACCGAACATCCGCTCATGGCTGATGCCGATGTAGGGCGCGATGCGGCGGCTGAACTCGTAGCGCAGGCGCAGCCCGGCCTCGAGCTTGTTGAGGCCGGCGCCATTGCCATACGCCGGCTCGTCTTTCGCCGAGAAACTGGCTTCCACCAGCGGCTGCAGGATCAAGCGGTTGGTCAGCAGCAGCTCGTACTCCACTTCCACCGTGGCGGCGAACTGGCCGCCTTCGCCGACATAGGCCGTGGCCGAGGTCTCGAACTTGTACGGCGCCAACCCCTGGATGCCGAACGCCGCCCAGGTGCGTGAATCGGCCGGGCGGAAATCCTGTTTCACGCCGAGCAGTACGTCCCACCACGGCGACACGCTGCGGCCGTACATCACTTCCAGGTTGGCCGATTCGGTGCGGCCGTCACTGCGCTCGCCTTCGCTGCGCAGCCACAGCCGGTGGATGTTGCCACCGACCCAGCCGCTGGCCTCCCAGGCCTGGCCGGTACCGTGCTGGCCGTCCCAGTGTTCAAGGCGGTTGACCAGCAACATGCTGTGAATCTCCGGCGCATGCTCCATCGCACCGTGGTCGATCGGCGGGAACGCAGCGAGGCGGTCGGCGGCGGTCACGGCAGGAATCGGTTCGAGCGGTTCGATGGGCGCAGGCGGCTTCGGTGGGGCATGGCCCATCGCGGCGTGATCCATCGTTGAATGGTCCATCGTCGAGTGGTCCATCTGGCTGTGATCGGTGCTGCCATGGTCCATCGTCGAATGGTCCACCTTGCTGTGATCGGCGCTGCCATGATCCATCGTTGAATGGTCCATCTGGCTGTGATCGGTACTGCCATGGTCCATCGTTGAATGGTCCATCCTGCTGTGATCGACGCTGCCGTCATCCGCCGGTGGCGCATCGGTCGTGGTCGTGGTCGGCATCGTGGAATGGCCGGCGTGCGACTGTGCCCAGGCCGGTGCGGACAACGCCAGCAGCAGGCCGGCGCTCAGTGCGGACAGCACGGTGAGAGACGAGCGGCTCATTCTTCGATCCTCACTTCGCGCATCATGCCCGCTTCCATGTGGTACAGCAGGTGACAGTGGTAGGCCCAGCGGCCGAGTGCGTCGGCACGTACGCGGTAGGTGCGGCGGGTGCCCGGCGGCATGTCGATGGTGTGCTTGCGCAGGTGGAACTCGCCGTCCGCGTTTTCCAGATCGCTCCACACGCCGTGCAGATGGATCGGGTGCTGCATCATCGTGTCGTTGACCAGCACGATGCGCATGCGCTCACCGTAGTTCAGGCGCAGCGGTTCGGCGCTGGCGAACGGGATGCCGTCGAAGGACCAGCTGAATTTCTCCATGTGGCCGGTCAGGTGCAGCTCGACCTCGCGACCGGGATCACGCCCATCGGGATCGTCGAACAGGCTGCGCATCGCGCCGTAGGTAAGCACGTTGCGGCCGTTGTCGCGCAGGCCGATACCGGGATCATCCAGCTTGGGCTCGGTGGCCATGCTCTGCATGTCCACCAGCGGGTTGCCTTGCTCGCTGGCCGGGTGACGCGGCGCTTTGGGATCGGCGCCGTGCGCACCGTGGCCCATGCTGGCACCGCAGCCGCCTTCCATGCCCTTCATGTCGTGGCCCGCCATCCCGCCTGCGGCATGCCCCATGTCATGGCCCATGTCGCTCATGGTCAGCAGCGGACGCGGGTCGCGCGCGGGAATCGGCGCCTGCAGGCCGTGGCGCACGGCCAGCGTGCCGGCGGCGTAACCGGTGCGGCCCATGTCCTGGCAGAAGATCGTGTACGCGTCCTGGCCGCTGGGCTCGACGATCACATCGAAGGTCTCGGCCGGGGCGATGCGGAATTCATCGATGCTGACCGGGTGGATGTACTGGCCATCGGCGGCGACCACGGTCATCTTCAGGCCGGGGATGCGCACGTCGAAATAGGTCATCGAGCCGCCGTTGATGAAGCGCAGCAGCACCTTCTCGCCGCTGCGGAACAGCCCGGTCCAGTTGCCGGCCGGGGCGGTGCCGTTGAGCAGGTAGGTATAGGTGTGGGCGTTGATGTCGGAGATGTCGGTTGGCGTCATCCGCATCCGGCCCCACATGCCGCGGTCGGCGGTGGCCGCGGCCCAGCCATCCTTGCGGACATCGCGCAGGAAGTCGGGCAGGGTGCGCTTGTAGTAGTTGTCGTGCTCGGCGAGCTTTTTCATGCGCCGGAACAGCGCGCCGGGGTCCAGGTCGGTCCAGTCCGAGAGCAGGATCACGTGCTCGCGGTCGACGCGATACGGCGCCGGTTCGAGCGGGTCGATGATCAGCGCGCCGTACAGGCCGGCCTGTTCCTGGAACATGGAATGGCTGTGGTACCAGTACGTGCCCGACTGCTTGAGGGTGAAGCGGTACTGGTAGGCCTCGCCCGGCGCGATGCCGTTGAAGCTCAGGCCGGGCACGCCATCCATGTTGGCTGGCAGCAGCAGGCCGTGCCAGTGGATGGAGGTGGGGTGGCCCTGCAGCGCATTGGCGACCCGGATGTTGACCGTCTGGCCTTCGCGCCAGCGCAGGATCGGCGCGGGCAGGCTGCCGTTGACGGTGATCGCCGGGCGGGTGCGGCCGGTGAAATTGGCCAGCGATTCGCCGATGCTCAGCTGCACGTCATGGCTGCTCAGGACCTGCGGGGCGCCGGCAAGACCGGGGCCGGCGGCGGCGAACGCACGCGGACTCAGGCCGGTGGCGGCCAGGCTGGCGACCACGCCGCCGGCAGCCACGCCCTGCACGAACAGGCGGCGTGACGGCATGGGCGGGGTGCCCGTGCCGGGTATTTTGGGGAAAGACATTGCAACTCCGAATCCGATTCGAATGGCACACGGGGTGCCGTCATCGCACACACGCCGGGGCGCATGCGCAGAGCCTCAGGCCGGCGCTCGCAGCGCGCGGCGGATCAGGCGATCGGAGGGCGGGTGATACGGTCCAGCGGTGGTGTCGGCAGGCTGGGATGCACGGTGTTCAGCGGCGACATCGACACCGGCGGCGGGGTCGCCAACCAGGCGACCTGGACGGTCAGGCTGGGTTGCTGGGCGCAGCTGCGCAGGCAGTCCTTGATCTTGCAGTGGTCGCCATCATGCGGGGCCTGGGCGCCGGTGTCGGCGGTGGCCATGGTGTGGTGATCGTGTGCGGCGGGCATCGGCGCGTCGCCATGGCAGGGCGGAGTCGCGCTGCTGGCCACGGCCGGTTCGGCCAGGGCCAGTGCCATCGGGCCGGCCATGGCCACGTTCAGCCCATTGAGCAACAGGCTGAGCATCAGGACAACTCGCAGGAGCAGGCCACTGGCGGACATGGGGCTCACCTTACTGCCAAACCCTGGCGGCCGCACCTGCGGCTGAACGCAGGGTTCAACTCTGGAGCCGGGTCTGGCTGAGCGCGCGGGGGCATCAGCCTTCCTCGCGCACGATCTCGACCAGGCGGTCGCCGTAGCGGGCCAGCTTGGTGCCGCCGATGCCACCGACCCGGCCCAGCGCGTCGACGCTGGTGGGGCGCTGTTCGGCGATATTGCGCAGGGTGCTGTCGTGGAAGATCACGAAGGCCGGCACGTTCTGCTCGCGCGCGAGTTCGGCACGCAGGCCGCGCAGCGCATTGAACAGCGCCAGATCCTGCGGCAGCACCGACAGGCCGGTGCGCTGGCCGCTGCGGTCACGCTCGCGGGCGGCCTTGGGTGTTTCGCGGCGCATCATGACCTTGCGCTGGCCCTTGAGCACCTCGCGGCTGCCATCGGTCAGGCGCAGGCCACCGTACGCGCTGCTGTCCACCTCCAGCAGGCTGGAGGCGACCAGCTGGCGGAACACGCTGCGCCAGCTGCGGGCATCCAGGTCCTTGCCGATCCCGTAGGTACTCAGCTCGGTATGCCCGAACTGACGCACCTTCTCGTTGTCACCGCCGCGCAGGATGTCGATCAGATGACCGACACCGAAGCGCTGCCCGCTGCGGTAGACGCAGCTCAGCGCTTTCTGGGCGGCGACGCTGGCATCCCAGGCATCCGGCGGCAGCAGGCAGTTGTCGCAGTTGCCGCAGGGCTGGGGGTAGGTTTCCCCGAACCCGGCCAGCAGGACCTGGCGGCGGCACTGCATGGATTCGCAGTAGCCGAGCAGGTGGTCGAGTTTGGACCGTTCGAGCGTTTTGCGGTCTTCGCCGGCTTCGGACTGTTCGATCATCTGCTTGAGCAGCACGACATCGCCGAGCCCATAGCAGAGCCAGGCTTCGGCAGGCTCGCCATCGCGGCCGGCGCGGCCGGTTTCCTGGTAATACCCTTCCATTGATTTGGGCAGATCGGTATGCGCGACGAAGCGCACGTCCGGTTTATCGATGCCCATGCCGAAGGCGATGGTGGCGCACATGACGATGCCATCCTCGCGCAGGAAGCGGCGCTGGTTGGCGGCGCGTACCTCGGCGGGCAGGCCGGCGTGGTAGGGCAGGGCGTTCATGCCCTCCTTGCACAGGAACTCGGCGGTTTCCTCGACCTTGCGCCGCGACATGCAGTACACGATGCCCGCTTCCTGGCGGTGGACCTTGAGAAAGTCCAGCAGCTGGCGCTTGGCGTTGTCTTTCTGGACGACGGTATAGCGGATGTTGGGCCGGTCGAACGAGCTGACGAAGTGCTGGGCGTTGGTCAGGTCCAGCCGTTCGGCGATCTCGCGCTGGGTTGGCGGATCGGCGGTGGCGGTCAGCGCGATGCGCGGGACGTCGGGCCAGCGCTCGTGCAGGACGGTGAGCTGGCGGTATTCGGGGCGGAAGTCATGGCCCCACTGCGAGACGCAGTGGGCTTCGTCGATGGCGAACAGCGCAATCCGGCTGCGCGAGAGCAGCGAGAGGAAGCGGCCGGTCAGCAGTCGCTCGGGGGCGACGTAGAGCATGTCCAGTTCGCCGGCGAGCAGTTCGCGCTCGACGCGGGCGGCGGTTTCGCCATCGAGGGTGGAGTTGAGGTATTCGGCGCGGACGCCGAGCTGGCGCAGGGCTTCGACCTGGTCCTGCATGAGGGCGATCAGCGGCGAGATGACGATGCCGGTGCCGTCGCGGAGCAGGGAGGGGACCTGGTAGCAGAGCGATTTGCCGCCGCCGGTGGGCATGAGGACGAGCGCGTCATTGCCGGCGGCGACATGCTCGACGATCGCTTGCTGCGGACCGCGGAATTCGTCGTAACCAAAGATGCGGCTGAGCAGGTCGTGCGCGGGGCGGGAAGACATCGCGCTAGTTTACCTTGCCCAGGCTACGGGCCGTGTCCTCTGATGCCGGATCGGTCTGTAGGAAAGCCGAGGCCGGAGCCGGAGCCAGAGCCAGAGCCAGAGGCGCAAAGCGAAGGGCGTGGCCTCCTACGGGGTTGGCGCGGTATGGGTGGGTCTGCTGGACCCGCCGTGAACCCGTCCATGGGGGCTCGATGTGCGCCATCCATGGCGCACAACGGTCCTGCAGACCCACCCACACCGCGCCGTCGACACTTGGCTGGTCTTCAAAGGAGAGCCAGTCCAGAGCCAGTCACGCGCCAGTCAAACGCAGACAGGCGCCAATCGGCGCCTGTCTGCTGTTGCTTGCCTTTGACCTTTGACTTGTGGCCCGAGGCCTGAGGCCTGAGGTCTGAGGTCTGTTACCGCTTGACGAAGAGGCCGCTCTGGCTTGCCCAACCGTCCATCCAGATCTATCTGGCGAGTGGGGGGCCAGGCCCTGACGGGACCGTCAG
>NZ_JBHFHW010000040.1:134914-166435 GCF_057333975.1 Stenotrophomonas sp. AGC87 | reverse complement strand
GGATGGCGCCCACGAGCCCCCAAGGATGGGTTTACGGCGCGTCCCGGCAGGGCCCCCCCCCCCCCCCCCAACACGCAGACCCCGTCAGCCAAAGCCTTTGCCGTTTCCGTCAGTCAACCAAGCCCGCCAAAAAACAAACCCTTACTGCAGCAGCGAACGCAGCATCCAGGCGTACTTTTCGTGGGTCTGCAGACGCTGGGTCATCAGATCCTCGGTCGGTGCGTCGTCCGCATCGTCGGCCACATCCAGCACTTTGCGCGCCGTACGGCACACAGCCTCGTTGGCGGTGACCAACTGGCGTACCATTTCACGCCAGTCCGCGCTGTCGGTCAGGCCCGGCTCCTCGGCGATCGAGGTCAGGGCCGCGAACTCGCGGTACGAGCCCGGGGCGTTGAAGCCCAGTGCACGGATGCGTTCAGCCACGTCATCCAGGGCCGCCCACTGTTCGGTGTACTGGGTCTCGAACATGGTGTGCAGCGAGTTGAACATCGACCCGGTCACGTTCCAATGGAAGTTGTGGGTCTTCAGGTAGAGCGTGAACGCATCAGCCTGGAAGGCCGACAGTCCATCGGCGATCTTCTTGCGATCGCCCTCCTTGATCCCGATATCGATGTTCGGGGCCGACGGGGCCGCCGCGCCGAGCTTCTGCTTGGCAGTCTTGGGCTTTGCCGGGGTCTTGGTCGTCTTCGCCATGGGAGAACTCCTTATGGATGGGATGAATCGGATGGCCTTCACAATAGATCAGACTACCCTTTCAGTAGTAAACAAAAGTTCTAAACGAATCGATTGATGAGCGCTATCGAAAAACCACATGCAGCACGCCTGGCCCAGCAGCAGGCCGCCATCAACGGGGCCATGAGCCGCGACCGCGGTCGTTTGCTGGGGATGCTCTCGCGTTGGCGGGCCAAACCGGCGGATACGGGGCTGGCGGCGGCGTTCGAGCAGGCCTTGCAGGCGTCCGTGCGCCGCCGTGAAGCGCGTGCGCTGAATCAGCCGGCCATCACTCTGGACGAGCAACTGCCGATTGCGCGTGAAGCCGAGGCCATCACCGCGCTGATCCGCGACCATCAGGTCGTGGTGATCGCCGGTGAAACCGGCTCGGGCAAGACCACCCAGCTGCCCAAGCTGTGCCTGGCCGCCGGCCGTGGCACCGCCGGCATGATCGGCTGCACCCAGCCGCGACGGATCGCCGCACGTGCCGTGGCGACCCGCGTTGCGCAGGAACTGCAGTCCGAACTGGGCACCACGGTGGGTTACCAGGTGCGCTTCACCGATCGCGTCGGTGACGATACCCGCATCAAGTTCATGACCGACGGCATCCTGCTGGCCGAGATCAGCAGCGACCGCTGGCTGTCCAACTACGACACGATCATCGTCGATGAGGCGCACGAACGCAGCCTCAACATCGATTTCCTGCTGGGCTATCTGAAGCAGTTGCTGAAGAAGCGCCCGGACCTCAAGTTGATCGTCACCTCAGCGACCATCGATACCTCGCGCTTCGCCCAGCATTTCGATGACGCGCCGGTGATCAGCGTGGAAGGACGCACCTTCCCGGTGGAGGTGCGTTACCGGCCGCTGGAAGGTGAGGGCGGTGGCGAGGCCGACGGTGGGCGCGATGGCGAGCGCACCGTGAATGATGCGGTGGTCGCGGCGGTGGATGAAATCACCCGGATCGACCCGCGCGGCGACATCCTGCTGTTCTTCCCGGGCGAGCGCGAAATCCGCGATGCGCACCAGTCGCTGGAACGACGCAAGTACCGCGGCACCGACGTGCTGCCGCTGTATGCGCGGCTGTCGGTCAAGGATCAGGATCTGGTGTTCAACCCGGGCGCCAACCGGCGCATCGTACTGGCCACCAACGTCGCTGAAACGTCGCTGACGGTGCCGCGCATCCGCTACGTGATCGACCCGGGTTTGGCCCGCATCAAACGCTACAGCCCGCGCCAGAAGCTGGACCGGTTGCACATCGAAGCGGTCTCGCAGGCCAGCGCCAACCAGCGCAAGGGCCGTTGTGGCCGCGTGTCCGAAGGCATCTGCTACCGGCTGTATTCCGAAGCGGATTTCCTGTCGCGCCCCGAGTTCACCGATCCGGAAATCCGCCGCTCCAGCCTGTCCGGGGTAATCCTGCGGATGCTGCAGCTGGGCCTGGGCAAGATCGAGGATTTCCCGTTCCTTGAAGCACCGGATGAGCGCGCCATTGCCGATGGCTGGCAGCAGCTGGGTGAGCTGGGTGCGGTCGATGCCGAGCGCCGCCTGACCCCGATCGGGCGCCAGATGGCGCGCTTGCCGGTGGACGTGAAACTGGCCCGCATGCTGGTTGCTGCGCAGGCGCAGGGCTGCCTGCGGCCGATGCTGGTGATCGCTTCGTTCCTGGGTATCCAGGACCCGCGCGAGCGCCCGCCGGAAGCGCGCGCCGCGGCCGACAACGCGCACGCGCTGTTCGCCGATGGACGTTCGGAATTCGTCGGTGTGCTGCGGCTGTGGGACGGCTATCGCCAGGCCCACGAAGACCTGACCCAATCCAAGCTGCGCGACTGGTGCGGGCGGCATTTCCTCGGCTTCCTGCGCATGCGCGAGTGGCGGGAGCTGCACCGTCAGCTGCGCGTGCTGTGTGAGGAACTGGGGTGGAGCGAGGAGCCGGCGGAGACGTCATTGGCGCCGTTGCTTGCCGGATCCTCCGCGCCTGCACCGGCGCGCGATGACGAGGCCAAGATCAAGGCGACGCGTGGCCAGCAGCACCGTGCCGCACGCCTGGCCCGCGAAGGGAAATCCGAGCCGACCCCTGCCCAGAACACGCCGTCGCCGGTCAAGGGGGCCGATTCCGAGGCGCGCAACGCCTTCAGCGACAAAGTACGCGCGGCGGCCTACCAGACCCTGCACCGTGCCTTGATCGCCGGCCTGCCCACGCAGATCGGCCACCGCAGCGACAAGGGCGACTTCCTGGCACCGCGCCAGCGCCGCTTCCTGCCGTTCCCGGGCTCGACGCTGGCCAAGCGGCCGCCGCCGTGGCTGCTCACCGCGACCCTGCTGGATACCCAGAAGATCTGGGGATTGACCAACGCGGCGATCGAGCCGGACTGGGTCATCAACGAGCTGCCTCACCTGCTGCTGCGCAAGCACTTCGATCCGCATTGGTCGCGCGCGCAGGGCCAGGTGCTGGCCTCCGAGCAGATCAGTCTGTTCGGGCTGGTGCTGGCCCCGAAGAAGCCAGTGCACTACGGCCGCATCGCGCCGGGCGAGGCACACGAGATCTTCGTGCGGCAGGGCCTGGTGACCGGCGAAATCAACACCCGTGCCGGCTTCGTCGCCGACAACCTCAAGGTGCTGGAGCAGGCGCGCGAAGAAGAGGCCAAGCTGCGCCGTGCCGGCATCGTCGCCGACGAAGGCTGGCAGGCGCGCTGGTACCTGGACCGGATTCCGGCCGATATCCATTCGGCGATGGGGCTGGATACCTGGTGGAAGGCGCTGGCACCGGAGAAACGCCGCGCGCTGTCGTGGACACTGGCCGATCTGCTGCCGGGTGAGGGCAGCGATGCCGAACGGTATCCCGCGTATCTGCCGCTGGGTGATGCACGGCTGCCGCTGCATTACACCTTCGAACCAGGTGCCGACGAAGATGGCGTCACGTTGGAGGTACCGCTGCACCTGCTCAACGCACTCGATCCAGCGCGGCTGTCATGGCTGGCGCCCGGCTTCGTGGCCGACAAGGCCGCGGCCCTGATCCGCAGCCTGCCCAAGGCAATGCGCCGCAACTATGTGCCGGCACCGGACTTCGGTCGCGCGTTCGCCGAAGCGTTTGCCGAGCCGACCGCCGATGACATCCGTGGCGAGCTGGCGCGGTTCCTGTCGCGCGCGACCGGTGCAAAGCTTGCGGCGACCGATGTCGACGAAGCGTCGCTGGAGGCGCACCTGCGCATGAACCTGCGGCTGCGCGATGCCGATGGCAAGGTGCTGGCAACCTCACGTGATCTGGATGCCCTGCGTGCCCGCTTCGGCGACCAGGCCGGTGACGCCTTCGCCGCGCGTGCCGGGCGTGCGCTGGCAGCCGAAGGCTTGCGCGATTTCCCGGCCAGCCCGATCCCGCTGCAGGTGCCCGGCGAAGCCGGCGTGCCGGCCTATCCGGCCCTGGTCGACCAGGGCGAGACCGCCGCGTTGAAGATCTTTGCCGATCGCAACGAGGCGCTGGAGCAGCATCCACTGGGGGTGCGACGACTGCTGGAGATCGCGCTGGCCGACAAGGCCAAGCAGGCGCGCAAGCAGTTGCCGGTGCCGCCCAAGACCGGCCTGTTGTATGCCGCGATCGAATCGCAGGAGCGCCTGCGTGGTGATCTGGTGGATGCCGCGATGAATGCCGTGCTTGCCGATGGCCTGGGTGATATCCGCGACCCGGCCGCGTTCGCCAAGCGCAGCGCGGAGGCGGGCAAGGCGTTGTTCGCAGAGGCGATGGCTCGCCTGAAGCTGGCCGAGAACATTCTGGCGCATGTGGCCGAGCTCAAGCCACAGCTGGAAGCGCCGCTGATGGGCTGGGCACGCGGCAATCTGGATGACATGGAGCAGCAGCTGGCCGCACTGGTCCATCCTGGCTTCCTGCGCGAGACCCCGGCCGATGCCTTGGCGCAACTGCCGCGCTACCTGCGCGCGATGATCCTTCGCACTGAGCGTGCCAAGCGCGATCCGCCGCGCGACCAGGCGCGGATGCTGGAGCTGCGGCCATTCGTCGATGCGTTGGCACAGGCCGAGGCCCGCGGGCTGCGGGGGCGGCCGCAGTGGCAGGACCTGCGCTGGGATCTGGAAGAGTTGCGGGTCTCGCTGTTTGCCCAGGAGCTGGGCGCGAAGACCGGGATATCAGCCAAGAAGCTGGCCCAGCGCGTCGCCGCGCTGCAGAAGCCTTGATCCGCCAGTTACCCGTGCCAATTCGGCACGGGTAACTGGGGTTGCCTGCGCGCGGATTATTTGACGCGGCGGACCTTGGCGCGGGTGTTGACGCCCTGGATCTGCATGTACCACACGCCGCCGACGCCGGGAGCGATGCTGACCTCAGGCGACTGGCGGCGGACACCACCGACCTGGACATCGTCGATCTGCTCCCATTCCTGGGTGTTGGCGAGCGCGTAACGCTGCCCCTTGCCAAAGCCGCGGAACTCTCCGGTCAAGACGCTTTTGATCGGCTCCTTGGTGCCGAAGTCGAAGAAGCCGTGGTTTTTCACGATGACTTCCTGACGACCCTCTTCGCGGGCCTGCTCGCGGGCATCGGCCGCCCGCGCGGCCCCCTTGCCCTGCAGCCAGTTGTTGAGCTCGGCCAGTTCCTGCGGGGTGAGCTTCTCCAGCCCGGCGCTTTTGAACTCGGCCGGCGACATCTGCTGCTGCAGATCGCCTTCGACCACGCGCTGGGCCAGCGCCGGTAGCGAGAGGCTCATCATGACGGCCGCACAGGCCAACAACCGCAGACGGGAAAAGCGCATGGCAGAGTCTCTCCTGGGAATGGCCGCAGTGTAGTGCCAGCGCCCCGGCATGTGCACATGCTGGTGATGGCGATTGTCGGGGGGGCGCTGCGGCGCTAGTGTAGGTGGCCTCTGTCTTGTCTGTACGATGCTGTGAACCGCGCTTCCTCCCCTGGCCTGGATGGCTTGTTGAACCGACCCTCGGTGGCTTCGCTGCCGCCTGAGCTGCGTGAGGCTTTGCTGCAGCGCTGGCAGCAACCCGAGGCCGATCTGGACAGGCGCGCGGGCTGGCCGGTGCTGGCTGACACGCTTGATGCGCTGTCATTGCTCTCGGCCGACGAGTCTGCCTTGCTGGCCACGTTGCTGTTCGATCTGCCGTGGTTGCGTGCCGGGCTGGACACGCTGCCGATCGGTGCGCTCAAGCCGGTGGTCGTCGGGCTGCTGGACGGTCTGGACGCTGCCGACCAGGTCTGGGCGCTGCACGCCGGGCGCGAGGCCGGGCGCAACAGCGAAGGCCTGCGTCGCCTGCTGCTCTCGATCATCCGCGATCTGCGCGTGGTGCCGATCCTGCTCGCCCGCCAGCTGGCCCGCATGCGCGGTGCCGATCGCTTGCCCGAAGAAGAGCGCCGCGCGCTGGCCCAGCTCACCCGCGACATCCATGCGCCACTGGCCAACCGGCTCGGCATCTGGCAGTTGAAGTGGGAGCTGGAGGATCTGGCGTTCCGCCATCTGGAACCGGAGACCTACCGCCGCATCGCGCGGGAGGTGGATGAAACGCGCTTGGCGCGCGAGCGCTATGTCGAGGGCGTCAAGAAGGCGCTGTCGCGCGAGCTGCTGGCGCAGGGCATTCGCGCTGAGGTCAGCGGCCGCCCGAAGCACATCTACAGCATCTGGCGGAAGATGCAGAAGAAGCGGCTGGCCTTCGAGCAGTTGTACGACATCCGCGCCGTGCGCGTGATGGTGGACGACGTGGCCGCCTGCTACGCCGCGCTGGGCGTGGTGCATGCACTGTGGGCGCCGGTGCCGAGCGAATTCGACGATTACATCGCGCGCCCGAAAGCCAACGATTACCGTTCGCTGCATACCGCCGTGGTCGGCCCGGAAGGGCGCACCATCGAAGTGCAGATCCGCACCCACGACATGCACGCCCAGGCCGAGCTCGGCGTGGCCGCGCATTGGCGCTACAAGGAAGGCAGCAAGGGCGCGGAAAAGGCGTTCGACCGCAAGATCACCTGGATGCGGCAGCTGCTGGAGCAATCCCAGGACGGGCATGCAGGCGAACTGGCCGGTGCGCTGGATGCCGAGCTGACCGAAGACCGGGTCTACGCGCTCAGTCCCAAGGACGAGGTGATGGACCTGCCGCAGGGCGCCACGCCGTTGGATTTTGCTTACCACGTGCACACCATGGTCGGGCACCGCTGCCGGGGGGCGAAGGTCAACGGCCGCATCGTGCCGCTGACCTACCGCCTGCGCAGTGGCGACCGCGTCGAGATCCTGACCGGCAAGGAGGCTGATCCCCGGCGCGACTGGTTGCTGGCCTCCAGCGGGTTCCTGGCCAGCAACCGCTCGCGTGAAAAGGTGCGCGGGTGGTTCCACAAGCTGGACCGCGCGCGCAACGTGCAGGCCGGCCGCGAGCTGCTCGAGCGCGAACTCAAGCGCCTCGGCCTGCAGCATGCCGATCTGGCCATCGCGGTGAAGAAGTTCCACGCCGACAGCGTCGACGACCTCTACATCCAGGTGGCGCTGGGCGATACCGGGCCGAACCAGGTCAGCCGCACGCTGCTGGAAGCCGAACGTGCCGCCAGTCAGCCGGCGGCGCCGGTACTGCCGCGCCCGACCGCGCGGCGCGAGAGTGTGCGCAGCGCCGATTTCACCGTACAGGGCGTGGGCAACCTGCTGGTGCAGCTGGCGCGTTGCTGCCAGCCGGTGGCCGGCGAGCCGATCGTCGGGTATCTCACGCGTGCGCGCGGCGTCACCGTGCACCGCACCGACTGTGCCGCGCTGGCACGTCTGGCCGCAGCCAGCCCGCAGCGCATTCTTCCGGTGGAGTGGGGCCAGGCCGGCGGTGGCTATGAAGTGGACGTGGTGGTCGACGCGGTCGACCGACGCTGGCTGCTCAAGGACATCACCAACCTGATCGCGCAGGAGGATGCCTATGTGCTGGACATCCACAGCGACAACGTCCGCAACAGTGGCCGTGCGCATCTGCGCCTGCGCTTGAAGGTCAGTGACTACGGCCAGCTTTCGACCCTGCTGGGCAAGCTGGACGCGCTGCCCGGCGTCAGCGAAGCCCGGCGTCTAGGCTGAGCTCACGTGCCCCACGCTAGGCTCGCGCCATGAGCCGGGACGATGACAGGCATGACGCCGCCCACCAAGCACTGCGACGGGTGCGCCGCGAAGGCCGCTGGTGGTGGTTGCAGGCGCGCCATGCCCGGCGCATCTGGCGCTGGGCGCTGCTGGTGGCCGTGCTGCTGTTCGTCAGCCTGGCCCTGTTGCGCCGGCCGCTGGCCAACTGGTTCTGGAACGAACCGCAGATCGAGCAGCTGCTCGACCAGGGCGATCACGCGCTGGCCGCGGGCCGGTTGAGTGCGGCAGATGGCAGTGGCGCACGTGAATCCTTCCAGGCCGCGCTGGCGCTGGACAACGACCGCTTGCAGGCACGCAGCGGTCTGGCACGCACCGGCCAGGCTGCCCTGCAGCAGGCGCGGGATGCGCTGGACCGGGGCGATGCACCGGCGGCGACCGCCGCGCTTGCGCTGGCCCGCGAACTGCAGGTGCCGCAGCGCGACGCCGATGCGGTGGCGCAGCAGTTGCAGGCACACGACCAGGCACGTGCGGGAATCGGGGCGTTGCTTGGGCGCGCCGAAGCGGCCCTGCGGGCGCAGCGGCTCGAGGGCAGCCCCGACAGCGCACTGCCGCTGTTCCAGCAGGTGCTGGCGCTGTCCCCCAACCAGGTGCGCGCGCTGGAGGGGCGCGAGGATGCGCTGTCCGATCTCCTCCAGCAGGCGCGCACGGCGGCCGGACGCGGCGATGTGGCCAGGGCTGCGGCGCTGGTGCGCAGCGCGCGTGGCTTCGATGCCGGGCATGTCGATCTGCCGGCCACCCAGGAGGCGCTGAACAACGCGCTGGAGCGACGCCAGCGCGAAGGCGACACCGCGTTGCGCCGGCAGAAACTGGACGCCGCGGCGGAGGCGTTCGCTGCGGTGCTTTCGGCGCTGCCCGACGATCCTGCCGCGCGCCGTGGCCAGCTGCAGGTCGCCGATGCGCAGCTCACGCGTGCGACGCGGCTGGCCGGCAACTTCCGCTTCGAAGACGCAGCCCGGGCGCTTGACGTGGCCCAATCGCTGGGCGCGTCCACGCGTTCGCTGGAGACGGCCCGCCATGTGATCGAGCAGGCGCAGCGCTCCCAGGCGGCACTGAAGACTCCGGCGGTGCCGAGGGCGCAGCGCGAACGCACACTGCAGCGTCTGCTCACGCGCCTGGAGGAGGCGGAGGGCCGTGGCAACTTCCTGGACCCGCCCGGACGCAGTGCTTACGACGCCCTGCGCGAGGCCCAGGGCGTCGCGCCGCAGGACCCGCGGGTGCGTGCCGCTGCGCAGCGTCTGCTGCCCGCAAGCCGGCAGTGCTTCGAAGATCGCCTGCGCGAGAACCGCGTGTTGGCTGCGGGGGCGTGTCTGGACGCCTGGCAGACGCTGTCGACCAATGATGCCGCCCAGGCAGCCGCGCGACGGCGGCTGGCACAGCGCTGGCTGGCCATCGGCAGCGAGCGCCTGGGCTCGGGTGACATCGCTTACGCGCAGCAGGCGCTGGAGCAGGCGCGGCGCTGGCAACCGGACTTGCCGGAATTGCCGGCCTTCGCCGAGCGCCTGCGCAGCGCCGGCGGTGGCTCGGGTACTTAATCCAGGAATACCCGCTGCACGGTGGCGCGGGCCGCATCCAGCGAGAAATGATCCACGATGTTCTGCAGCCCGGCGGTCGAGAGCCGGCGCCACAGGGCCTCGTCCTGGTAAAGCCGCACCACGGCCTGCGCGAATGCCTCGGCATCATCGGCCACCAGCACATCCTCGCCATCGCGCAGGTGCATGCCTTCCACGCCACAGGTCGTGGCGACCACCGGCTGCCCATGCGCCATGCTGAGATTCACCTTGCCTTTCACGCCGGCACCGAAGCGCAGCGGCGCGACGGCGATGCGGATGCCATCCATGTAGGGCACGACATCCGGCACGAACCCGTGGATCTCCACGCCCGGCTGGGTCGCAGCCAGCGCGCGCAGGGTGTCGGGCACGGCCGCGCCGATGCAGTGGAAACGGATGTCGGGCAGCTGTGCACGGATGCGCGCGAAGACGTCACCGATGAACCACTGCATGGCATCCAGGTTCGGCGGATGACGGAAGCCGCCGACGAACACCAGATCGCGCCGCTCGGCCCAGTCAGGACCGGCGCCAGCAACCTCGTGCAGATTGGAGATCAGTTCCACGGTGGCGCCCGGGGCATCGACGCGCAGCTGCTCGCGCTCGGCAGCGCTGACCAGCACAGTCACATCAACCTCTTCCATCACCGCCAGCTCGCGTGCGCGGGTGCGCTCGGCATTGCGCAGCAGCCCGGCATCCCCGGCGATCTCCGCTCCACGGCGTTCGCGCAGGTAATGCAGATCGACGGTATCGAAGACGGTGCGGGCCTGAGGCGCAAAGCTGCGCAGCAGCGGCAGGCATTCGTGGGCGACGTGGTAGCGGACCATCATCACCACATCGAAGCGGGCGCCGTTGGCGCGCAGCCACGGCGCCACACCGTCCAGATAGGGGGCGTACCAGACCTCCACACCCAGCGCCTGCAGCGCCTCGGTTGCGGCGCCGCCGTGCTCGCGCCGGGTCGGCACGAACACCACGTGGACCCCCGCTTCGAGCAGCATGCGGATCAGGTTGTACTGGCGCAGCGAGGCCGAGTCGCGGTCCGGCTGCGGCACCTCTTCATCCAGGATCAGGACCTGGCGCTGGGCACGGTGCAGCAGGGCTGGCGAGGGAACGCTGCCGACGGCGGGCTGCGCCTGCAGTGCGCCAGCCCACTTTGCCGCGAACACACCGCGGTTGCGGACCTGGTAGGCCTTGATCCCGCTGCCGGTATCGGTGCCGTTGCTGGTGCCCTCGTCATGCACCACGCGGCTGGCCGGTTGTACCAATACGCGGTGGCCGCTGGCGCGCACCGCGAAGGCCAGGTCGGTGTCTTCGTAATACGCCGGCTTGTAGCGCAGATCGAAGCCGCCGATCTGCTCCCACAGGGCGCGCGGGATCATCAGCGCGGCGCCGGAGCAGTAGTCGGCATCGCGCAGCGCGCTGTAGCGCGGGTCTTCAGGTGATTCGAAACGGCCGTAGCTCCAGCCGCTGCCATCCTGGAAGATCACCCCGCCCGACTCCTGCAGGCGGCCGTCGGGGTAGAGCAGCTGTGAACCGACCAGGCCGGCGCGCGGCACCCGGGCGAAGGTGGCGAGCAGGGCATCCAGCCAGCCCGGCTGCGGCACGGTGTCATTGTTGAGCAGCACCACGTACTGGCCACGCGAACGTGCGACGCCTTCGTTGCAGGCCTCGATGAAGCCGCCGTTGCTCGCGCGCACTTCATAGCGCAGGCCGCGGATCTGCGGCATCCAGATGATCGTCTCGTCGCTGCTGCCGTCGTCCACGACCAGGATCTCGCAGGCGACCTGCGGCGGATGCGCGGCCAGTGACCGCAGGCAGGCCAAGGTATGCGCAGCGTGGTTGTAGACCGGAATGATGATGCTGACCACCGGGCGCTCGCTGGCAGGCACGGTGAACGGCGCGAATGCTGTGGCCTCCGGCAGGTACAGGGGCGCCCCGCGTGGGGCCGGCACGGCCTGGGTATGGACCCGGATGCGCTGCCAGGTGGCACGCCAGCCCCGGGTGCGCAGACTGGCCAGACTGCGACGGAACAGGCCGAGCATGCGGTTCAGGAAATAGCGAGCATCGGCCAAGGACATCGACATCCCGTTGCAACTCCAGCTTAAGCGGGGGAACCCGGGAGAACGCGCCGCTCGCAGTGGCTGCGTTAGACTCGCCGGAATCCATATTCTCGCATCCCCGTGCCCCGACGCTACGATTCCGACGACATCGACGAGTTCGAAGACGACACCGAAAGCCGCGGCCCGCTGTGGCGGCGCCGGTTGATCACCTGGAGCATGGCGGCTGTCGCGCTGGGGCTGGGCTTCCTGATCCCCTATACGGTGTACCTGAATCAACAGGTCACCCAGCGCTTCGGTGAGCTGCGCTGGCAGATTCCCACGCGTGTCTATGCGCGCCCGCTGCCGCTGGCGCCCGGCGTGGCGATGGATGCGGCCACGCTCAAGACCGAGCTGGCGGCCTCGGCCTACCGTGATGACGGGATCGGCAAATCACCGGCTACGTACACGCAGGAGGGGGGGCGTTTCGTCATCTCCAGCCGTGGCTACAACGACGTTGACGGCCGGGTCGCCCCGCGCCGCGTCGAGCTGAGCCTGTCCGGCGGGTCGATCGCTTCGCTGCGTGACCCCGACACCCGCAAGGCGCTGAAGGCCGCGCGCCTGGATCCGGCCCGTATCGCCACGCTGTACGGCCAGAAGCAGGAAGAGCGCCGGCTGGTGCGGATCGAAGAGACCCCCGAGCTGCTGGTCACCGGCCTGCAGGCGGTGGAGGACAAGGACTTCAACCGGCATCACGGCATCGACCTGAGCGGCATCGCCCGCGCGATCTGGGTGACCGTGCGTTCTGGTGGCCAGAGCCGCCAGGGCGCCTCGACCCTGACCCAGCAGCTGGCCCGCAGCGGCCTGCTCGGGATCGGCAAAGAGCAGACCGTCACCCGCAAGTTCAATGAGGTGCTGTACGCGCTGATCATGGAAGCGCGCTACGACAAGCGCACCATCCTGGAGGCCTACCTCAACCAGGTCTACCTGGGCCAGCGTGGCAGCCAGGCCATCCACGGTATGTCCTCGGGCGCGGAGTTCTGGTTCGGGCGTGATCTGGCCTCGCTCAATACCGAGCACGTCGCGCTGCTGATCGGCCTGGTCAAGGGCCCGTCGTATTACGATCCGCGCCGCAATCCCGAGCGCGCGCTGGACCGGCGCAACTTCGTGCTGGGCAAGCTGCGCGAAGCCAACCTGATCGATGATGCCGAGTACAAACGCGCGGTCGATGCGCCGCTGGGCGTGCCCAAGACGCCGGGCCTGATCGCGGCCAACCGTTTCCCGGCGTATGTCGATCTGGTCCGTCGCCAGCTTGGCCACGATTACCCCGAGTCGGTGCTGCAGGGCGCTGGGCTGAGCGTGATGACCGGCATGGCGCCCTCGGCGCAGGCCTATGCCGAAGGTGCGGTCACCAAGACGATCAAATCACTGGAAAGCAAGCGCCGTCCCGCGTTGCAGGCCGGCCTGGTGCTGACCGACGTGCACAACGGTGATGTGCTGGCCGTCGTCGGCAGCCGTGACGTGTCCGAACCGGGCTTCAACCGGGCCATCGAGGCGCAGCGCCCGGTCGGCTCGCTGCTCAAGCCGTTCGTGTATCTGCTGGCGCTGGCGCAGCCGGACCGCTACTCGCTGTCCAGCTGGGTCGATGATTCGCCGGTGACGGTGCAACTCAGCCGCGGGAAGCAGTGGTCGCCCGGCAATGCGGACAACCGCAGCCACGGTACGGTCCGCCTGATCGATGCGCTGGCCCATTCCTACAACCAGGCCACGGTCCGGGTGGGCATGCAGGTCGGCCCGGAGCGGGTCACGCAGTTGATCCATGTTCTGGCCGGCATCAAGGCCGAGCCCAATCCCGCGGTGATCCTGGGCTCCACGGATCAAAGCCCGTATGCGATGGCCCAGCTGTATCAGTTCCTGGCCTCCGGGGGCGAGATCCAGCCGCTGCACGCGGTGCGTGGCGTGCTCGATCCGCAGGGCAAGTTGATGAAGCGCTACGACAAGACCCCGGCGCCGGCGCAGGAAGGTGACTCGATTGCCGCCAACCTGATCAGCATCGGTCTGCAGCAGGTCGTGGCCAGCGGTACCGCGCAGCGCCTCAACGCCGACGGCCTGGGCCGCCTGCAGCCGGCGGGCAAGACCGGCACCACCAACGACGGCCGCGACAGCTGGTACGCCGGCTACACCGGTGACCATCTGGCCGTGATCTGGATGGGCAACGATCAGAATGAACAAGCCGGGCTGTATGGCGCGACCGGGTCGATGCGGGTCTGGTCGGGCATTTTCCAGCGCCTGCCCAGTTCGCCGCTGAAGGTCAACAACAAGGGCCTGGACTGGCAGTACGTGGAGGCCAGCGGCACGGCCACCACCGATGAAGCCTGCCCGGGCGCGCGTCGCTTCCCGTTCGTGGTCGGCTACACCCCGGCCTATGTACCGTGCACCGCGCCGAGCGCGTTGCCGGAAGGCGAGGGCGGCGAACAGAGTGAAGGCGGTGGCTGGCGCAGCTGGTTCGGCCTGGAGAAAAAGCCCGAGCCCGCCCCCGAACCGGCGCAGAATGCACCGGCCGCCACCCCCGCGCGTCAACCCTGATCGAGGCCTGCCTGCATGACCACCCGTTTCCTGATCCGTTCCGCGTCGCTGGCCACGCTGTGTCTTGCTTTGGCTGCCTGCGTCACTCCGCCACCGGCGGTGAAGGCCCCGGTCGACACCACCACGCCGGCCCAGCGCCTGGCCGCCGTGGATGCCGCCGCGGGCAATGACGATAAAGAGCTGGCCGTGCAGCCGCTGCGCGACAGCGAGGTGGAAGACCTGCGCCAGGCCGCGCATGCCCGTCGCCAGGCCAACGATCTGACCGGCGCTGCGGCGGCGCTGGATCAGGCGCTGGCGATCATGGCCTCGGACCCGTCGGTGCTGCAGGACCGTGCCGAGATCGCCCTGCTGCAGGGCGACTGGGCAGCGGCGGAAACGTTCGCCCGCAAGTCGGTCGAGCTGGGCTCCAAGACCGGCCCGCTGTGCCGTCGCCATTGGGCGACGATCGAACAGTCACGTCTGGCCCGTGGTGAGAAAGAAAACGCAGCCTCGGCGCATGCCCAGCTGGACGGCTGCACGGTACCGGGGATCATGCGCTACTGAGGTGGGTGATGCAGTCGGATGCGTGACGGCGTAGCGCCGGGCATCGGTCGACACCCTTTATCATGGCGTCATGTCCCAACTTGCCCACGCCAGCCGCGATGCCCTCAGTGAGGGCGGTGCGCTCGCCAGCCAGCTCGATGCCTTCGTTCCGCGCCCGGCCCAGCTGCGCCTGACCGCGGCGATCGCCGAAGCGTTCGACCAGCGCGACGTGCTGCTGGCCGAGGCCGGCACCGGCACCGGCAAGACCTATGCCTACCTGGTGCCCGCGCTGCTGTCCGGGTTGAAGACCATCATCTCCACCGGCACCCGCGCGCTGCAGGATCAGCTGTATCACCGCGATCTGCCGCGCGTACGGGCTGCGCTCGGTGTGGGCCACAGCAGTGCGCTGCTGAAGGGCCGCGCCAACTATCTGTGCCGCTATCGGCTGCAGCAGGCCCGGGGCGAACCCCGTTTCAGTTCCACTGAGCAGGTCGCGCAGTTCCAGCGCATCCTGGCCTGGTCCGGGCGCACGAAGTACGGCGACATGGCCGAGCTGGAGGCCTTGCCGGAGGACTCGCCGCTGTACCCGATGGTGACCTCCACCGTCGATAACTGCCTGGGCACCGAGTGCCCCTTCTGGGATGACTGCTTCGTCGTGCAGGCACGGCAGCGGGCGCAGGCGGCCGACGTGGTGGTGGTCAACCACCACCTGCTGCTGGCCGATCTGGCGCTCAAGCAGGAAGGCTTTGGCGAGATCCTGCCGGGCGCGCAGGCGTTCGTGATCGACGAGGCCCACCAGCTGCCCGAACTGGCGGCCAACTTCTTCGGCGAAGGCTTCGGCATGCGCCCGTGGCAGGAGCTGGCACGCGACTGCCTGGCCGAGAGCCGCAGCGTAGCCGGTGCGCAGGCGGCCCTGCAGGAGCCGGCGGCCGCATTGGAGCAGACCCTGCGCGACCTGCGCGTGGCGATGGATGGCCTGCCGCCACGCGGCACCCAGTGGCGCGCGCTGACCGTGCCGCAGGTGCGTGATGGCTTTGATGCCGCGATGAGCACGCTGGTGCAGCTGCGTGATGCGCTGGCCGGGGTGCGCGAGGCGTCACCCGGTCTGGATGCCTGCCATGCGCGCGCCATGGAAGCGGTCTCGCGGTTGTCGCGCTGGCTGGGCGAGGATGCGCCGATGCTGGATTTCGACACCGATCCGGACGAAGCGCCGCCGCCAGCGGAAGTGCTCTGGTATGAACTGACACCACGCGGTTTCCGCTGCCAGCGCACGCCGATGGATGTGTCCGGTCCGCTGCGCGAGCATCGCCAGCGCTCGATGGCGGCCTGGGTATTCACCTCGGCCACGCTGACCGTGGACGGTGGTTTCGAGCATATTTCCCAGCGGCTGGGCCTGGATGATCCGGTCAGCCTGCTGCAGCCCAGCCCGTTCGACTGGGCCCAACAGGCGCTGTGCTATCTGCCGACCGATCTGCCCGATCCGGCCGCGCGCGGCTTCGGCACCGCGTTGATCCGCGCGCTGACGCCGGTACTGGAGGCCTCGCACGGCCGTGCGTTCCTGCTGTTCGCCTCGCACCGCGCACTGCGCGAAGCGGCCGAGGCCCTGCGCGATGCACCGTGGCCGCTGTTCGTGCAGGGCGAGGCGCCGCGCGCGACCCTGCTGCAGCGCTTCCGTGAATCGGGCAACGGCGTCCTGCTGGGCTCGGCCAGTTTCCGCGAAGGCGTGGACGTGGTGGGCGATGCGCTCAGCGTGGTGGTGATCGACAAGCTGCCCTTCGCCGCCCCGGACGATCCGGTGTTCGAAGCGCGGCTGGATGCGATCCGCCGCGACGGTGGCAACCCGTTCCGCGATGAGCAGCTGCCGCAGGCGGTGATCGCGCTCAAGCAGGGCGTTGGCCGCCTGATCCGCAGCGAGACCGATCGCGGCGTACTGGTGCTGTGCGATCCGCGCCTGCTCAGCCGCGGCTATGGCCGGATCTTCCTGGATTCACTGCCGCCGTTCCGGCGCACCCGTTCGCTGACCGATGTGCAGGCCTTCTTTGCGCCACAATGGCCCGTCGCTGACTCCATACCTGCAGCTGCGCCTGCATCCGCGCAGCCAGCACAACGTCTGCAGTCTGCCGATGACTTTCCCACTTCCCTGTTCTGACCGCCATGAAACTGCTCGCCTTTGAAACCGCCACCGAAGCCTGTTCCGTTGCCCTGTATGTGGATGGGCAGGTCAGCGAGCGCTTCGAGATCGCCCCGCGCCGCCACGCCGAACTGAGCCTGCCCTGGGCCGAGGCGCTGCTGGCCGAGGCGGGGGTGGCCCGTTCACAGCTGGATGCGATCGCGTTGGGGCGGGGGCCGGGCGCGTTCACCGGGGTGCGGCTGGCGATCGCCATCGCCCAGGGGATCGCCCTGGCGCTGGACCGCCCGCTGATCGCGGTCTCCACCCTGCAGGCGCTGGCGCTGCGTGCGCCGGCCGAAGCCGATCATGTACTGGCCAGTATCGACGCGCGCATGGGCGAGGTCTATGCCGCACGCCACATCCGCGTGGACGGGCAGTGGCAGCTGCAGGGCGAGGAGAGCGTGTGCGCGCCGGAGCAGGTCGTGTTGCCTGAGGGCACGCGCTGGTTCGGCGTGGGGACTGGCTTCGGCGCGGCCGAGGGCGTGCTGGCAACGCGGTTGGCCGATCAACTGACCGGCGTGGACGCGTTGGCGCTGCCGCGTGCCTCGGACGTGCTGGCCTTGGCGGTACCCGCATTCCAGCGCGGCGAAGGTGTGGCGCCCGAGCGGGTGGAGCCGGCGTATCTGCGCAACAACGTGGCACTGACCCTGGTTGAACAGCAGGCGGCGCGGGCGGCGAAGCAGGCGGCCTCGTAACGCAGGCGGCCTCGTAGCGCCCAGCTGCGCATCGCATCGTAAGCCCCAGCCACCCTGGCGTGGCACTACCTGCGCGGCGTTCTCGTAGCGCCACGCCATGCGTGGCTGGACCCTGCGCGCGATCCGCACACGATCCGCGCGCGATCAGCGGTCGTCGCGCAGCTCGCCGCCGGGCAGGAACACCCAGGTGCGGGTCACCTGCAGGATGTCGATCGCATCCTCGGTCTTGGGCAGTGGCGGGAACGGCTGGGCAAGCGTGATCACGCGCAGCGCGGTTTCATCCAGCAGCGGTGTACCGCTGGACTGCAGGATGCGGGCACTTTCGACGGTGCCATCGCGGCGCACACCGACGGTGATCACCACCTGGCCGCCGAGCCGACGGGCGCGGGCCTCATCGGGGTAATTCAGATTGCCGACGCGCTCGGCGCGGTCGACCCACGCGCGCAGATAGTTGGCATAGGCGTATTCGCGGGTGCTGGCCGAGACGAACTTGCGGTTCGGGCGTTTGGCGTACTGCGCCGAGCGCAGGTGCACTTCGGCGGCCAGCCGTGCCATCTCCACATCGCGCTGCTCGCGGGCCGTCATCGGTGCATCCGGGCGGGGGTGCTCGGGCAGCGGCTGTGGCTGCGCCTCGGCGATGGTGTCGGCGCCATTGCGGCTGTTGATCACGCGGGTCTGCGGCGGCGGCACGCTGGCCGCCTCCTGGCGCTGCTGCGGCACCGGCGACAGCCCGGCCTGCGCCTGCGGCACGATCCCGGCCTGGTTGTCGCGCGGGCGCTGCGCCTTGTCGTGGTCGCCGCCGCCCTGCTGATTGGCCTGGGCCAGGAAATCGGCCTGCTTGGGCGTCAGCGGGGTCTGGGTCTGGCTGAAGATCACATCCAGGGTCGGCACCAGTGGCGCGTTGTCGCTCACCGCAAAGCCCACCCCGAGCAGCAGCAGCGCGTGTACGAGCACGGACAGCGTCAGGGTCGCGCCCAGCCGCTGGGATTCGCGCGCCTGCCACGTCGGGGCCGGGACGACGCTGGCACTCATCGCGGCAGGCCGGCCTCGATCGCATCGAACAGGGTGCCGGCGATGTTCAGTCCGAACTGCGCGTCCAGCTCGCGCACGCAGGTCGGGCTGGTGACGTTCACTTCGGTCAGGTAATCGCCGATCACATCCAGGCCGACGAAGCGCATGCCGCGCCGCTTCATCTCCGGCCCGACCTGGGCGGCGATCCAGCGGTCGCGCTCGCTCAGCGGGCGGCCTTCGCCGCGGCCACCGGCCGCCAGGTTGCCGCGGAACTCATCGCCCTGCGGAATCCGCGCCAGGCAGTAGTCCACCGGCTCGCCATCGACCAGCAGGATGCGCTTGTCGCCGGCGGTGATGTCCGGGATGAATTTCTGCGCCAGGGCCAGCGTGCGCTCGCCATCGGTCAGGGTTTCCAGGATCACATTGAGGTTGGGATCACCGGTGCCGCTGCGGAAGATCGAGCGCCCGCCCATGCCGTCCAGCGGCTTGAGCACCGCCTGGCCATGTTCGAGCACGAAGGCCTTCAGGTCCGCATTGCGGCGGCTGACCAGGGTCGGCGGGCAGCACTGCGGGAACAGCAGGGCGGCCAGCTTCTCGTTGTAGTCGCGCAGGCCCTGCGGGTCGTTGACCACCATCGCACCGGCCTGCTGGGCGACGCTGAGCACGTGGGTGTCGTAGATGAATTCGGCATCCACCGGCGGGTCCTTGCGCATCAGCACCACCTGGGCGGGGCCGAACACGGTCTGGCTGAACTCGCCCAGGGTGAACCAGTCGTTCTTGTCCTCGCGCACCTGCAGCGGGGCGGTGCGGGCGATGGCCTGGCCGTCGCGCAGGGCCAGCCCGCCGGGGCTGACGTAGTGCAGGGCATGGCCGCGGCGCTGGGCTTCCAGCAGCATCGCGAAGGTGGTGTCCTTGGCAATCTTGATATGGGCGATGGGGTCCATCACCACAATGACATTCAACGGCATGGTCGCAACCTGGCGGGCAGGCCGATGATGGTAGCGACAATGGGTCCGCAATGCCTGCCCGGGGGCGCGGAACGCAGTGTCCGGCCGGGCGGGCGCCGCCCCGGATTTGCGCAAACGGCCCGGGCCGGGCGCCCGCCGGGCCGCTGGCGCCGGGGCCGCGGTGGGTGCGCTTGAAGCGCGCGCCGGTATTGGGATATAGATACGCTTTCGCAGCGACGCCGGGGATCAGGCAAGCGTCGCGCGCTTGGGGAAAGGTAATGACTGAATACATGGCTGCGGGTGGGGAACTCGCAGGGCTGCGCGTGATGGTCATCGATGATTCGAAGACCATCCGCAGAACCGCGGAAACCCTGCTGAAGCGGGAAGGCTGCGAAGTGGTGACCGCGACCGATGGGTTCGAGGCGTTGGCCAAGATCGCCGATCAACAGCCGCAGATCATCTTCGTGGACATCATGATGCCGCGGCTGGACGGGTATCAGACCTGTGCGCTGATCAAGGGCAACCAGCTGTTCAAGTCCACGCCGGTGATCATGCTGTCCTCCAAGGACGGCCTGTTCGACAAGGCGCGCGGCCGCATCGTCGGCTCGGAGCAGTACCTGACCAAGCCATTCACGCGTGAAGAACTGCTGGGTGCCATCCGCACATACGTCAACGCCTGACCAGGGGGGAAAGGCACAATGGCTCGAATCGTACTGATCGAGGATTCACCGACCGACCGTGCGGTGTTCACGCAGTGGTTGACCAAGGCCGGTCATGAAGTCCTGGAAGCGGACAACGCCGAGGACGGGCTCAAGCTCGTGCGCGAGCAGTCGCCGCAGCTGGTGCTGATGGACGTGGTCCTGCCGGGCATGAGTGGCTTCCAGGCTACCCGTGCGATGGCGCGCGACGCGGCCATCAAGCACATCCCGGTGGTCATCGTCAGCACCAAGGCGATGGAAACCGACAAGGCGTGGGGGCTGCGCCAGGGGGCGGCCGACTACATCGTCAAGCCGCCGCGCGAGGAGGAACTGATCGCGCGGATCAACCAGTTGGTGGTCTGATGCGTTCTCCTTTCGACATCCTCCAGGCCTACGAGCGGCGCAGCCTGGCCCATGCGGTGCAGCTGCCCGAGCGGCAGTTCTCGCAGGACCTGTGGCGAGGCGTCGGCTATCGCGTGGGCAAGCGCCGGCTGGTCTCGGATTTCCGCGAAGTGGTGGAAATCGTGCCGATGCCGCCGATCACCCCGGTGCCGGGCGCACAGCCGTGGCTGCTGGGCGTGGGCAACCTGCGCGGCAACCTGTTTCCGGTGGTGGACCTGAAGTTCTTCCTGGAAGGCGAGCGCACCGTGCAGCAGGAGGGTCAGCGCGTGCTGATCATGCGCCAGGCCGGCGGCGACGTGGCATTGACCATCGATGAACTGTTCGGCCAGCGCAGTTTCGAGCTGGACCAGGACATTGTCGCCGGCGATCTGGCCACCGGCCGCTATGCACACTTCATCGACCGTGCGTTCCACGGCGATGGCCATGACTGGGGCGTGTTCTCGCTGTCGCTGCTGTCGCGTACCCCCGAATTCAGGCAGGCCGCGGCCTGACCGCAGGCGCCTGTCTCTCCGTATTGAAGATCGAGGTTGAACGATGAGTACTGCTTCGGAATCCGCCAAGGCCGGCAAGCTCGGCTCGGTGGGCACCAATTTCTGGCTCGGCCTGCTGGCCGTGTCGATGATCGTGTTCGGCGTCAACACCGGCGTGGCGACCTGGCAGGGCAGTCGCCTGGCCAGTGCGAGCACCGATGCGGCGAACCTGCAGGTGCTCTCGCAGCAGCTGGCCAACCAGGGCCGTGAGGCGGTCTCGGGCAACGCGCAGGCGTTCACCGCGTTCAAGCTGACCAAGAGCGACATCGAAAGTACCGTCAGTGGCCTGCAGGGCCGCTACGGCACCGAGACCAATGTCGCCGGGCCGCTGAACACGCTGATCCAGACCTGGGAGCCGCTCGGCAAGAGCGCCGGCCAGCTGGTCGCCAGCGAACCGGCCGTGCTGGCCCTGGCCGGCAACGCGAACAACTTCGTCAACGGCGTGCCCGCACTGCAGGCGCAGCTGAACGAAGTGGTCCGCGCGATGTCGGCCAGTGGCGCGCCGTCCTCGCAGGTCTACAACGCCCTGCAGCAGGTCGTGGTGGTTGGCTCGATGGCCCGCCGCGTGACGGAAATGCGCGCCGGTGGTGCCAATGCGGCTGCCGCGGGCGATGCGCTGGCCCGCGACTCGGTGGTCTTCACCCAGGTGCTCGACGCGCTGCGCAACGGCAACGAGGAACTGGGCATCGCCGCGGTCCGCAACGGTCCGGCGCTGGCCGCGCTGGAGCAGTCGCAGAAGCAGTGGGACACCATGAAGCAGGATGCCGACGCAATCCTGGCCAGCTCGCGCCAGCTGTTTGCCGCGCAGTCCTCGGCCGCGGCCCTCACGGGCGGTTCGGCGGACATGCTGCGCGACAGCAAGAAGCTGTTCGAAGCCTTCTCTTCGTTCGGTTCGCTGCGCGATACCCGCCTGTTCCCCAACTTCTGGCTGGGCGTGGCGTCTGGTGCGCTCTCGCTGATCGCCATCGTCGGCTTCGTCGGCAGCACGGTGCGCAGCCGCTCGCGCGAACAGGAACTGCGGTACCAGACCCAGGTGGAATACAACAGCCGCAACCAGCAGGCCATCATGCGGCTGCTGGACGAAATCAGCTCGCTGGGTGAAGGCGACCTGACGGTGAAGGCCTCGGTGACCGAGGACATGACCGGCGCCATCGCCGACGCCATCAACTACGCCGTGGATGAGTTGCGCCACCTGGTGACCACCATCAACGACACCTCGGCCAAGGTGGCCGTGTCGACCCAGGAAACCCAGGCTACCGCGATGCAGCTGGCTGAAGCGGCGGGCCACCAGGCCAACCAGATCACCTCGGCCTCCGACCGTATCGGCGAAATCGCCTCGAGCATCGAGCAGGTGTCGCGCAACTCGGCCGAGTCGGCCGACGTGGCGCAGCGCTCGGTGATCATCGCCGCCGAAGGTGCCGGCGTGGTGCGCGAAACGATCCAGGGCATGGACCAGATCCGCGACCAGATCCAGGAAACCTCCAAGCGCATCAAGCGCCTGGGCGAGTCCTCGCAGGAAATCGGCTCGATCGTGGAACTGATCAACGACATTTCCGAGCAGACCAACATCCTGGCGTTGAACGCCGCGGTGCAGGCGGCTTCGGCCGGTGAGGCCGGTCGCGGTTTTGCGGTGGTGGCCGACGAAGTGCAGCGGCTGGCAGAGCGCACCTCCGGTGCGACCCGACGGATCGAAAACCTGGTGCAGGCCATTCAGGCCGATACCAACGAGGCGGTAAGCTCGATGGAGCAGACCACCGCCGAAGTGGTCTCCGGTGCACGCCTGGCCGAAGACGCCGGTACCGCGCTGACCGAAATCGAGCGCGTTTCCAACGCGTTGAACAACCTCATCAAGAACATCTCGATCGCTGCCCAGCAGCAGTCGGCCGCGGCATCGGACATCACCCGCACCATGGGCGTGATCCGTCAGATTACCGGCCAGACCTCGCAGGGCGCGGGACAGACCGCCGAGTCGATCGGCCACCTGGCACAGCTGGCGGCCGACCTGCGCCGCTCGGTCGCCGACTTCAAGCTGCCGGCGTGAGCCGCGGGCAGGGCGGAGAGGGAAGGAACAAGCAGATGATGCATCGCGAGAAATCACCGCACGCCATGTGCGCCGAGCTGCCGGGAGACCTGGCATGAGCACGCTGCGCGATGCCATGAGCCACGCTGCGCTGGGCTGGGTCAAGCCGGAGCTGGATGAGACCCTGCGCCAGGTGCGCAACGAGGTCGAGTACTACGTGGAAGACCCTGCCGATGGCAGCCGGATGCGCTTCTGCGCCGGCTACCTGCACCAGGTGCAGGGCACCCTGCGCATGGTCGAGCTGTATGCCCCGGCGATGGTGGCCGAGGAGCTGGAGCAGTTGGCCAATGCGATCGGCGCCGGTGAGGTGCCCGATCGTGATGAAGCCTGCGCCACGCTGATGCGTGGCAGCGTGCTGCTGCCCGATTATCTGGAGCGCCTGCAGAACGGTCACCGCGATATTCCGATCGTGCTGCTGCCGCTGCTCAATGACATCCGCTCGGCGCGCGCCGCACCGGGCATCAATGAAAGCGTGCTGTTCGCCTTCGCGCCGGACAGCGCGAGCGCCACCGAAGCCGAGCTGGATCATGCGCGCGGCAGCCTGAGCGGGCGCAACCGTGAGCTGCTCGATACGGTTGGCAACGCGGTCAAGGAAGAGCTGCTGCGCATCAAGGATGCGCTGGACCTGCACCTGCGTACCGGCGGCGAGCCGGTGCATCTGCAGACCCAGGTCAACGAGCTGGGCGCGGTGGCCGATACGCTGGGCATGATGGGCCTGGGCGTGGCCCGCGGCGTGGTCGTACAGCAGCGCGACGCGCTGCGCGAAGTGGTCGAGGGCGTGCAGCAGATCGATGAAACGCTGCTGCTGGATATCGCCGGCGCGCTGCTTTACGTGGATGCCTCGCTGGATGACCAGGTCGCCCATCTGGGCGCCGGCGGCAGTGGCGAAGACGATCCGAGCGCGGTGGAGAACCGGCGCACGGTGGAGGTGCTGGCGCATGAGGCCATCGCCAACTTCGCTGCGGCGCGGGAGCATTTCGTCGCCTTCATCGAAACCAACTGGAACCACCAGCAGCTGCAGGAAGTACCGCGCCTGCTCGGCGAGGTCGCCGGTGCGCTGCGCATGTTGGATCTATCGGTTCCGGCCGATTACCTGCAGGGCGTGCGCCAGTACATCGCTGTTGAGCTGCTCGGCAAGCAGCGCGTGCCCAGCGGGCGCCAGCTGGACACCCTGGCCGACGCCATGGCCAGCCTGGAGTATTACCTCGAGGCCCTGCGCGAACGTCGCCCGGGCCGTGATGAAATTCTGGACATCACCCGCAGCAGCCTGGAAACCCTGCGTTACTGGCCGCTGCCGGCTGCCAACCAGCCGACCCCCGATACCGGGCCGGAGTCATTGCCGGTCGCGGCCGAACCCATCGAGCTCACGCCGTGGGACGCGCCTGCGCCCGAGCCGATCCAGCTCGGCGTCACCGCCGACATCCCGCGCCCGGCCAACCTGCCGCCGCCGCTGCCGGACTTCACCTTCGATCCGCCGCCGGCGATCACTGCCCCGGTGCCGACGGCACCCGTGGCGCTGGTGTTCGACGCGTCCACCGCCCCGGTCGCCGCCGATGCGCCGCAGTGGACGCTGGCCAGCCATGACGATGTGGACGAACTGCCTACGTTTGCCCATTTCGATCCGGTCATTGCCGAAGTGCCCGCCGGCGCCGGGTGGGACGTCGCGCCGCTGTCCTCCGTGCACGCCGATGCTGCGCACGACGCGGTGGATGTGGCGACGTCGGCGCGTGCGCCCGAGGTTTCGGACGTCTCGCTGGAGATGCCGGCCTTCGTGGCCACGGGCGCCGGGTTCGATCCGGTGGCCGCCGAGCACGAGATGCTGGAGCTGAGCGACGAGCCGATCGAATTCACCTTCGATGAGGACCTGCGCAACGCCGACGACGTGCTGTCGCTTCACATCGATGACAGCGACAACGACAACGACAACGACAACGACACCGACAACGACACCGATAGCGATGGCGTTGCCGCGCAGACAGTCGCTTCCAGCCCGTTCGCGCAGAGCGCGGTGGATGTGGAAGCCCTGCCGACGTTCCTGCAGGAGATTCCGGTGGCCTCGGCGGACGACAGTGTCGCCGCGCCGACCGATGCGTTCATCGATGGCACCGACACGGTGCCGCAGGCCGCGGCAGATGCCGCGCTGCCGCCGCCGGCAGTGCAGGATGCGGTCATCCGCCGTATCGAGCTGGACGACGAATCCACCCGCTTCCTGGCCGAACTGGACGCCGCCGCCGCGCAGTTCCGCCCGGAAGGCACCGACATCGGTACCGCGCCGGCCGCGCCTGCACCGGCGAGCCCGGCAGTGGCCGTGCCGGCCGACGACACCAGTATCGAGGCCGGCTTCGAGGACGATGGCGAGAACATCGATCAGGACATCCGCGAGGTCTTCATTGAAGAGTTCGACGAAGAACTTGTGAACCTGGGCAACCTGCTCCCGGCCTGGCGCATCGCGCCGGACAACCTGGACCGCTTGCGCCCGATCCGCCGCGTGTTCCATACCCTCAAGGGCAGTGGCCGGCTGGTCGGTGCGCGTACCCTGGGCGAGTTCAGCTGGAAGATCGAGGGCATGCTCAACCGCGTGCTCGACGGCAGCCGTCCGGCCTCGCCGGCCGTGGTCGCCCTGGTCGGCCAGGCCTACGAGGTGCTGCCGCAGCTCAATGCCGCGCTGCGCGATGGCAGCCGTGTCACCGCCGATCTGCAGGCCATGCAGGCCATTGCCGATCGCGTGGCCGCCGGCGAAGAGACCTTCCATGTGCCCCTGCAGCGTGTGGCTGCAGCCCCCGTGGCGACGGCCGTGGACAGTGGGACGACTGACGCTGCGCCGGTGATCGAGAGCACACCGGCCAATATCGACAGTGTGCTGCGCGAGATCCTGGAAGCCGAGGTCGAGGTGCATCAGGCGACGCTGCAGGCGTGGCTGGATGCCGCCGCCGATGCGCCGAAGCCGGTGACCGACGGGCTGCTGCGCGCCGTGCACACCATGAACGGCGCCTTCGCCATGACCGACGTGCCGGAGATCACGGCGGTCACCGGTGCGGCGGAAAGCTACATCAAGCGTTCCCTGGCTGCCGATGCACTGCCCAGCGCGGCAGGCATGGACGCGCTCGCCGAGACCTCCGTCGCGATCACCACCACCATGGCGGCACTGCAGGACGAGGCGCCGCGGGTGCCCGTGCAGAACGCGTTGGCGGCCCGCCTGGTTGCCCTGGCCGATACGTTGCCGGAAGCGCGCTGGCCGGCATTGGTCGAGGACGATCTGGACCTGGTGGACGACGAACCGTCCGCCGAGGCGACTGAAGCGGCAGATGCGGAAGCATTCAACGAAGCGACGGCAGCAGATGCGCACGCCACTACGGTGACCGACGAGCAGCAGGCCGAGATCGATGCCGATGGCCTGAGCGTGATCGAGGCCGGTCGCACGGTCGCTGAGGCCCGCGACGACGATGCCACCATCGCCATGGAGCTGACCGGCACGGACGACCTGTCCGCCTACTTCGATGCCGAGCTGCCGGACTCCGCGCGCGCCGCAGATGCGCCGCCGTCGCCGGATATCGCAGCCGAGGACGCGGATCTGGCGTCTGTGCATGCCGGCCTGGAAGCGGTCGAGCTGACCTCGGCCGAGGATCTCTCGCGCTACTTCGATCATCTCGCCGAGCCGGTCACGTCGGAACGTCCCGTCGACTTCGGCGCTGAAACCGCCTCGGACTCCGACACGGACACGGACACGGACACGGACATCAGGGCCGAAGCCGAAGGCGTCGCAGACGCCGCGACCGACACCCGGTCCGGCTCGGAAGCGGCGGGCGTCGCCGACGGTCCGGCCGCTGATGTCGATGCCCATGCCGTTGAGGAGGGCAACGCCTACGCGGTCGCCGTCGATGACGCGGCCAACGACAGCTGGCGCGACACCGATCCGGACAGCGACGAAGACGCGCTGGCTGAGGTCCTGCCGCCGCCGCCGGCCTTTGGCGAGGTGGTGGACGCCCAACAGGCGGTGGATGACGGTTTGACCGTCGTCGATGCGCCGGATGCCTCCGATACCGGCGTGCTCGGTCTGGATGCCACGGATGAGAACACCGGCGAAGCCGATGCGTTCGCCGAGGCGACCGAGACGACGGTGCCCGATGTCTCCGCCGACGCTGCCACCCCGGCGCACTTCTTCGAACTGGAGGACGCACCCGCTGCAACCTTCACGAACGCCGCGGAAGCCGATGATCGCCGCCCGGTGGCGTCCACCGACAGCGACGACCTCGCGCCGGGCGATGCGCTCGATTTCACCCAGCTCGACCAGGAGCTGGTCGATATCTTCGTGGAAGAGGGCAAGGACCTGCTCGACCACTGCGATGGCCTGATCAGCGAGCTGCGTGCCGCGCCCCAGGACCGCGACGTGATCGCCGGTCTGCAGCGCGACCTGCATACCCTCAAGGGTGGCGCGCGCATGGCCGGGATCAACCCGATCGGCGATCTTGGCCACGGCATTGAATCGCTGCTGGAAGCCGTCGCGGCCAACCGCACCGATATCGACCGCAGCGACGTGCACCTGCTGGAGCGCGGGTTCGATCGCCTGCACCAGTTGCTGACCCGGACCGGCCAGCACCGTACCGTGGCGATGCCCGATGACCTGATCGCCGCGTTCGAGCAGCGTACCCAGGGCCGTGTCGAGCCTGAGCCGGTCGAGACCGCCCATGACACGCTGCCGTCCGGTGATGCCAAAGTCGAGGCTGCCATCGCCGCGCTTGTCGCGGCGCCACTGTCGGCACCGGTCCCGCTGGAAACCGTCAGCGAGGACGATGGTCTGCCGCGGCCGCAGCAGGAACAGGTGCGCGTGCGCGCCGATCTGCTCGACCGCCTGGTCAACCACGCCGGTGAAGTGGCGATCTACCGTTCGCGTCTGGAACAGCAGCTCGGTGCCTTCCGGGGCGCCATGGGCGAACTGGACCGCACCAATGCCCGTCTGCGCGATCAGCTGCGCCGCCTTGATCTGGAAACCGAAGCGCAGATCGTGGCGCGCTATCAGCGTGAGCAGGACCAGGCCGATCACACATTCGACCCGCTGGAACTGGACCGCTTCTCCACGCTGCAGCAGCTCAGCCGCGCGCTGAACGAATCGGCGGCCGATCTGGGCGGTCTGCAGGGCGTGCTGGACGACCTCTCGCGCCAGTACGACGTGCTGCTGCAACAGCAGTCGCGCGTCAGTTCGGAGCTTCAGGACGGCCTGATGCGCGCGCGCATGGTGCCGTTCGATGGTCTCGTGCCGCGTCTGCGCCGGGTCGTGCGCCAGGCGGGCCAGGACACCGGCAAGCAGGTTCACGTCACCCTCGAAGGGACCCACGGCGAACTGGATCGCAACGTGCTCGACCGCATGGTCGCGCCGTTGGAACACATGCTGCGCAACTCGGTGGCGCATGGCCTGGAAACCCCGGAACAGCGCCGGGCCGCGGGCAAGCCGGAGGAGGGCGAAATCGCCATCCGCCTGCGCCGCGAAGGCTCGGAAATCGTGCTGGAAGTGGCCGACGATGGCGCCGGGCTGGACCGCGAGGCGATCCGTCGCCGCGCCGAACAGCGCGGTCTGATCGCCGCCGATGCCGTGCTCGGCGATGCCGAACTGGATGCGATGATCTTCTCGCCCGGCTTCAGCACCGCCGACCAGGTCAGCCAGCTGGCCGGCCGTGGCGTGGGCATGGACGTGGTCCACAACGAAGTGCGCCAGCTGGGCGGTTCGGTGGACATCCACTCGGTCAGCGGCCAGGGCGTTACCTTCACCCTGCGCCTGCCGCAGACGTTGGCGGTCACCCAGGCGGTGTTCGTGCAGATCGGCGAGACCACCTTTGCGGTGCCGGTGGCCTCGGTCAGTGGTATCGGCCGGATCTCGCGCGAGCGCTTTGAAACCGCCAACGGCGGCTACCACTACGGTGGCGAAGAATTCGCGTTGCACGATCTGGGCACGCTGATCGGCCAGGCACAGGCCCGCGCCGAAGGCCAGGCCCAGGTGCCGCTGCTGCTGGTCCGCGCCGGCGACCTGCGCGTGGCCGTGGCGATCGACCAGGTGCTGGGCAACCGCGAAATCGTGGTCAAGCCGGTCGGCCTGCAGATCGCCTCGGTGCCGGGCATCTACGGTGCCACGATCACCGGCGATGGCCGCGTGGTGGTGATCCTGGACGTGGCCCCGCTGGTGCGCCGCTACCTGGCCAACCCGCACAAGCCGATCACCGCCGCAGCCAAGGTCAGTGATCGCGATGTACCACTGGTGATGGTGGTCGACGATTCGCTGACCATGCGCAAGGTCACCGGCCGCATCCTGGAGCGCCACAACTTCGAGGTCACGGTCGCCCGTGACGGTATCGAAGCACTGGAGCGTCTGGATGAGCGCGTCCCCGACCTGATGCTGCTGGATATCGAAATGCCGCGCATGGACGGTTACGAGCTGGCCAGCGTCATGCGCGCCGACCCGCGCTACCAGGGGGTGCCGATCGTGATGATCACCTCGCGCAGCGGCGACAAGCACCGTCAACGCGCCTTTGAACTCGGTGTCCAGCGCTACCTGGGCAAGCCGTACCAGGAACTGGATCTGATGCGCAACGTGTATGACCTGCTGGGGATCGCCCGTGCACGCGAGTGATGCCCATCCCCTGTTGACGGTGGCCCTGCTGGCCCGTTCCGGCCCGGCACGCGACCGCCTGCGCGAAGCACTCGGCCATGCCGGGGCCCGCGTGGTCCTGGAGGACGACCCCAACACGCTCGACCTGCAGGTCCTGCGTGATGCCGATCCCGGTGCGGTCCTGATCGCGCTGGAACCGGCAATCGAAGACGCCCTGGAGCGGCTGGATCCGGTGCTGGGTTCGCCGTCACTGACCCTGATCTTCGACGAAGCCGAGCTGGCTGCGCGGCGCGATGGCTGGGAAGCGCAGCGCTGGGCACGGCATCTGGTGGCCAAGCTGCACGGCCATCAGGACGTGCTGCCGCCGGGTTCGGAACAGGACCAGCGGCTGCAGCCCGAACCGGGCCTGCCGGTCACCCCGGCGCAGCTGCATGCCGACGCACCGCTGGCGTTCCATCTGCGCGAAGCCGAGGATGCGGCCGCCGAGGTGCCGGCCGATGGTCTGTACCAGGCGCCGGCGGAATTGCACGAGCCGGTGTCGCTGGAAGAGGCGCTGGCTGCGCTGCAGCCGGTGGCCCCTGATCCGATCGCACCGGCGATTCCGCCGATTCCGGCCTCGGCACCGCCCGCTGCGGCCGCCGCTGTATCGATCGGCGATCACAGCCGTTGGTCGCTGGTGGAGGACGACGGTGCTGTCGCTGCGTCCCCGTCGATCAGCGACACGGCGCCGGCACCGGAGCGCTTCGACATCGAACGTCTGTCGCTGGTCGAGCTCGAACCCGAGGCCGGTTCCGCCGGTGGCTGCGCGGGCGCGGTGTTGGTCCTGGCTGGTATCGGCGGGCCGGATGCGCTGCGTCGCCTGCTGGCCGCGCTGCCCGAATCGCTGAGCACCGCGGTTCTGGTGCATATGCGCCTGGACGGCGGCCGCTACGGCAATCTGGTCAAGCAGATGGCGCGGGTGTCCGCACTGCCGGTGCTGCTGGCCGAGGACGCCCAGCCCGTTGAAGCCGGCCAGGCCTACATCCTGCCCGACGACATCGGCATCGCCATGCGACAGGGCAGCCTGCAGTTCATTGCCGACACCGACGGCATCCAGATCGAGGCATTGCCGGCCGCACAGAGCGGCGTGGTCATGCTCAGCGGCGCGGACGCCGCCCAGGTGGACGCCGTGCTCGCCCTGGCCGCCGCCGGCGCCTGGGTGGCCGGTCAGATCGGCGAAGGCTGCTATGACCCGACCGCAGCCAGTGCGGTGGTTGCTGCCGGGCAGGACGCCGGGGAACCGCCGCAGTTGGCCGCCACCATCGCCGAACGCTGGGGCGTGGACGCCTGAGTGGCGCCGACGCACCTTTGAAGGAAGACCCATGAGCTACGCCAGCAACGACGAAATCCGCGGTGTCCTGATCCAGGCCGGGCACGAACGCGTGCTGCTGCCCAACGCCACCGTGGCCGAAATGATGTCCAAGGTGCCGGTCGAAACCGTTCCCGATGCGCCGGCCTGGCTGGTCGGGCAGATCGCCTGGCACGGCTGGGACGTGCCGCTGCTGTCCTTCGCCCGGTTGTCCGGGCAGGGTGACGAGCCGGTGGTGGCCAACAACAAGGTTGTCGTGCTCAAAGCGCTGGGCGGCAATCCGCGCCGGCCCTACTTCGCGCTGCTGACCCAGACCTTCCCGCAGCTGATCGCGGTGCCGCGCGACGGCCTGTTGGCCGACGCCTCCGAGGAAACCCTGCCGCAGGGCGTGCACATGCGCGTCCTGCTGGGCGAGCAGAGCGCGCTCCTGCCGGACCTGGACGCGCTGGAAGCGGCGCTGGACGAATCCTTCCCGGTCGCGGGGTGATGTAATAACGGGGACGGGGGTAGTTAATCGGCACGATTAATAACGGGGACGGGGGGGGG